>CAMCFW010000366.1 GCA_945874195.1 Chryseobacterium gleum | reverse complement strand
AGGAGAAAGGATGATCACCTCGTCATCCGAATTCACCAGACTTAGTATGACATTGGCCAGCGATTGTTTGGCCCCGGTGGAAACAATTATTTGTTCTGGTTTGTACGTGAGTCCGTTTTCGCGTTTGAACTTCTCTGAAATGGCCTGCCGCAGTTCGGGATAACCCGCCACCGGAGGATAATGGCTCCAATTGTCCTGCACCGCCTTGATGGCAGCGGCCTTTACATGGTCAGGTGCGTTCAGGTCCGGTTCGCCCAGACTTAGCGAAATGACATCGATCCCTTCGGCCTGCAATTCGCGGCTTCTGCGGGCCATGGCAATGGTCTGCGACTCGCTAAGTTTGTTGATCCTATCTGAAAGGTGCTTCTCCATACGACCTGAATTTTTGGCAAATCTAAGGAAACACTCGTGCGGGCACCTGTTCTGCCGCTTCGTTTTCAATCACATTTCAACAGTGATCGGCCAATGCAGCACAATATGCTGCGTGTCTACTGCGTTGAATACATAATTTTAGCCCAAATTCTTACCATGAACGAAGTTGTTTCTGTCATCCTCGAGATTCTGAAGTATACCATTCCGTCAGGGATCGTCTTTGCCACCGCTTATTTTCTGCTTCGTAAATTCTTTGAAGAACAGCACAAGATCGAGCTCCTGAAGCTGAAGTCTCAACCAGTCGCAAAAGCAGACCTGACCGTTACGCGCCTGCAGGCCTACGAACGTCTCATATTGCTATTGGAACGCATCGAGCCCAGCCAAATGGTGCCACGCATCCATAGGCCCGGTGTTTCTGCATCGGTCTTCTTGCGCGATCTTAAACAGACGATCCGTGAAGAATATGAGCACAACCTAACGCAACAGATCTACGTTTCGTCTACTTCTTGGAACAAACTTAATGAGAGTAGGAATGCCGTGAATCAGTTGATCGACCTGGCCTACCAGAAGGTCGGTGAGGCTGGAACCGGTGTTCAATTGAGTTCTGTGCTTTTCGAAATTCTGTCGAGGGCAGGGGTTTCGCCAACGGCTGACGCAATAGAGACGCTGAAAGCCGAAGCACGCCAGCTTCTGTAGCGCCAATTTCTGACCAGGTCGCGTGCTGCAGCGAAGGGGCTCTTTTTGCTATCCTTCACCGACTTCAGCATCGCCTCCATTTCCTTATTCACCTTGGGGTCTGAATGGAAAAGATGGGCCAGCTCGTCCGTAATGGACTGTTTCAGCCAATGGCCGTTCTGTTCGCCTCTATTCTTCAGAATTGACCCTTTGAGTTCTGACAGGACGAAAAAGCTTTCAATTTTTTGAAGCACTTCCTGAATGCCGTTTCCGTTGATGGATGAACACGACAGCACTGGAACCGTCCAATCATTTTCTTTTGGAGGAAAAAGGTGCAACGCTTGAAGATAATTTGCTGCAGCCAACTTGCTGAACGCGGCATTCTGGCCATCATCCTTATTGATGACCACAAGGTCAGCCATCTCCATGATGCCCCGTTTAATGCCCTGCAATTCATCTCCTGCCGTGCCCAAAACCAATAGAACGAACATATCGACCATGGAATGAACGGCTGTTTCGCTCTGCCCCACCCCTACCGTCTCAACAAGAATAATGTCGAATCCCGCTGCTTCACACAAGGCAATGGTCTCCCTCGTTCTGCGGGCCACGCCACCCAACGATCCGCTTGACGGTGTCGGCCTGATAAAGACATTCGGGTCGTGCGAAAGTCGTTCCATTCTCGTTTTGTCACCCAAAATGCTTCCTCTCGAAAGGTCGCTGCTTGGATCTACCGCCAACACTGCGACTTTGTGTCCTTGTGAAGTGAGCAGCGATCCGAAAGCATCGATGAACGTACTTTTTCCTACCCCAGGAACGCCAGTAATTCCAATCCTTTTGCTGTTGACAGTTTGGGAAGAACATAGTTCGAGCAGTTTTTCACCGGCCAGAAGGTGCTCTTCTTTTGTGCTTTCCACCAAGGTAATGGCCTTGGCCAACGCCACGCGGTCGCCAGTTGCAAGATCTTCGGATAATTGAACTATATCTGGAATTGAACTCATGCGAGGGCGAAGATACCTACTTCAACGGGCACAAACGCACTGATCATGTCATTGTTTAGGGGTTTCAAGACCTCGTCAGGTCAGTTTTCAACAGTGAATTAATGTTGTGTTCTTTGCACCTGATAAGCTTTATCAATGAGAGACCTCATCCTTTCTTATTTCGTTTACAATCTAGTTGTAGGACTTTTTCTGGTCATCTATTATTTCTTTACGTCAAACAACGAGCTGAAACCAAAGGAGATTATTTGGTTGCTGGTATTTCCGGCTGCCGGGCTTGGAAAATGGCGCTTCGTTCAGGAAACACGGAAGCGCCAACACACCGAGTTTCCAGAACGTTGGTTCGTGTGGAAATACATGATCCGCGTTAACTGGGGCTTTATTGGTCTTCTTGGTTTTTTTCCAGTGGGGCTACTGTTGGCTGCATTGATAGGTATATCGGTGGGCGGAATAACCGATTTCAATGGCTATACGGACATAGAATCGATGGTGGGTGCCGGTATATTTCTAATGACTTTCGCTTTATTGACCGTAATGGTATTGGTGCTGATCATTCCTTTTCTCATTCTGGTCTATTTTCCGATGTATCAGAAAAAAAAGATAGAACAGGCCATTTTCTATCAGGTATTGAATGACCGTTTGGTAAATAAGAATGAAACTGTCGTTGACGTTCCTACTTCGGCCGTGGCTGCAAGCATACCTCTGTTGCCCGAACTTGAGTTGTACGTTAGAGCACGGGTGCACGAATTCAGTCTCATTCCGAAAGACAGAAGAAAGGAGTTGGAAGACCTTTCGCGGATAGTAAAAGCCAAGTTGACCGAAAACAAGCTCGTGAATATCGCATTCATCTGTACGCATAATGCAAGAAGAAGTCAGTTCGGACAGGTGTGGGCGGCCGTGGCCGCAGGCTACTTCGGCATCCGTAATATTCAGACCTATTCGGGCGGTACCGAGGCCACGGC
>CAMCFW010000365.1 GCA_945874195.1 Chryseobacterium gleum | reverse complement strand
ATGGCTGTGTTGACGATGTGACCAATGTGGTTGAGATCTATCCGCTGCCCAACGTGAATTTTATTGCCGTACCTCCACAGGGTTGTGCACCATTGGCCGTTCAATTCCTTGATCAGAGCACCATTCCGAATCCTTATGTGCTGTCGGATTGGAGTTGGACCTTGGGTACAGATTCAACGGTTTCGTCTGCTCCTTCACCTTTCATTGTTTTCGATCCAGAACTTGCCCCGTTGGACATTGCCCAGTATGACATCCATTTGGAAGTGACCTCGACCAATGGTTGTGTTTCGGAGATGACGAAACCTGCGTATGTGACGGTTTATCCAAAGCCTGACGCGAAGTTTTCAGTAGAACCGGAGGTACAGAAGATCATTGATCCCAAATTCGAGTTCACCGACCTATCGAGCATTAACGTGACCAATTGGGATTGGAGTTTCGGTGATGGCAACCACGGCAACGACCAGCATCCAACGCACACCTACGATGCGGTTAGAACGTATCCGGTCGGGCTCATTGTGGAGACCCAGTATGGCTGTGCTGACACCGTTGGTCTGGAAGTGAAAGTTGAGCCCGTTTTCACGTTCTATGTCCCCAATTCATTCACACCCGATGAAGATGGCATAAACGATCTGTTCTTCGGACAGGGCGAAGGATACACCACGTATTCCATGTATGTGTATGACCGATGGGGCGAGCTCATCTTCCAGTCAAACGATGATCAATTTCCGTGGGACGGAGCCTATAAGGGAAAACAGGTTCAGACCGGAACCTACATCTATACGTTCTACCTCATCGATTGGCAGGGCCACGACCATCAATATGATGGACGTGTGACGTTGCATAGGTAGGGGGACGGCCCGCACTTCGCCATCGTCAAAGAATCGGATGGATATTTTCGTGTTGCCCATGAACTTAAAGCGATCTGTACGCTATCTGCTAAAGATAATGCGTTTGGAAACTGAGACTGACTTACGTACTGTCGCACACATCAGGTTTAGTGGGTGTTGGCGGTAGGCGTTTCTTTATTTTCAACAGTTCGTCTTTATTGTTCAAGTCGACCAGAATAAGTCGGTCAAGTTTGTCATGCGACCTTAAAAATTCAATTTCCATTTGAAATGGGTTGTCGTCAAGCCAGTAAAAGTCAGAAGTAAGATCCAAAGCTTCGGTTTTCATAGTCGTCCACATAGTAGGCTTGACACGCTCAAGTTGTTCCATTACATGTTCATCAAGAAATTGCTTTAAATAACCAAGGGCCGTTCTTTCACTTCCTTTACAATGGGTGGTCAGCCAAAAGCATTCAAAATTTTCCGTTAGGTATTCAATAAACTGCGCTACGTGTTCAGCAGGTTCGGTCAGTCGCTTTGTCAGAAGGACACCGTCTATATCGAGGTAAAGTTTTGTCATTCGCTTACCGCCAACGGTTCCGCTAAAGATAATGCGTTAGAAACTGCTTTTAGCCTGAGAAGGTCAGCCCTACCCCACAAAAAGCCCCCTTCCCACCGCATCATTCTCAAAGTCGGCATCGGGTGCGTGTTGCAGGCGTTGCACAAAGGGCCAGAGGTGGCGTCCCGAAAGCTTTCGGGATCGGAGCGCTCCACGGTGCGGATGAGGTTTCATACATTTGTGCGAATGCATGACCCACTAAAAAGAGAGATCCATGATGTCATTTCAGGAAAGGTCGAAGTTAGGTTTGGAAGAACTCTCCAAACAATCGCCCGTTACCTTGGCGAAGGCCCGCAACCAGGCGCAAGCATTGAAAATCCAAAGCGCTTCAAGCAACAAGAAGCAGCGCGATTAGAGGAATTCATTGCTGAGAAGGGGCTTTGGATAACCGATATTGATCTTAAGCAGTATGTGAGCGAGGGCGCAGAACAGCGAGTATATCTGAAAGACCCGGACCATGTACTCAAATTGAATGATGCCATTTATTACAGCTGCTGGCGGGATTATTTCCACAGTCTGTTGCTACACAACTTCTTCTTTGAGGACACGGCCTACAAACTGAACGGCTTTACAAAGGAGAACGATGTCCTTTATGCTGTTGTTGAACAGGCCTATGTTTCCGTTACGGGCACTACGGACATGGAGCAGTTAAAAGCATTCCTGACCTCGAACGGTTTTCAGAACACGAGGAACAATGATTATTTCAATCCCGATCTGCACATTATACTGGAAGATCTGCACGATGAGAATGTTCTGACCAGAGACAAGGTCCTGTATTTCATAGACACCGTTTTCTATATCACTGAGGATTTTTGGTCAGATAAACGGTAGAGACGCAATGCATTGCGTCTCTACGAAACCCGTTTCACCAGCCAACCGCTGCCATCGGGGTGGCGGCCATAGTCGAAATCGCGGTTCAGGTTCTTGGCCGCGGTGCGGATGGTCTCATAGGGCGGGGTCTTGGTCTTCCAATCGGTATAGGGTATCTCAATGGCTTCGCCTACCTTCAGTAGCACGAGTCGCTTGTACAACCAGTTGAACCTTCCTTTTCCCAAGGGATGAAGGTCTGCGGCCTCATCTGCATTCAATATCTTCATTCGAGCGGTATTTTCGGAAAAATGGCATTCAAAAAGGATTTAAAGCGGGTTTAGGATGATTCTCATGGAATTCAACGTGCCCATCTGATGGTTTACTGTCTTCTGGACATGGTTTACCGTGTTCACGACAGGGTTTACCGTGTTCACGACAGGGTTTACCGCGTTTTGAACAGGGTTTACGGAGTTTGGAACAGGGTTCAGAAAGGTCAAACATGGGTTTCAACGCTATGGATGGAGCCAAAAAAACGTCCCGTCTCGATTGACGGGACGTTCTTTCCCATTGATGATGACTACGGGGTTGGCGGCACTGGATCGCCCGGTCCGGGAGGTGTCGGTTCGTTCGCATTACTTCCCTGATCGGCAAACAGTGGCGCAATGGCCGCCAACAGCACATCGGCACCCGGCATGCGGCCTTCCTGTATCTGAGCGGTGCCATAGCTATCGCTCATGCTCTTGTACACAAGATTC
>CAMCFW010000364.1 GCA_945874195.1 Chryseobacterium gleum | reverse complement strand
TGTTGTTGGGGTTTCCAAGGCCGTGGAAACCCATGATCATCTTGCTTGGACTTGAAGGAGAATACGTGTCAGGAACGTGGAAATAGATGTCGAGACTATCACCACCCAACAGCGGATCGGTGGTGGCGATGGTGATGGTATAATCGCCTGTCTGTTGAGCCAACAGGCAAAGGGAGTTGAGCGCAAGAAGGAGTGTAAGAAGATGTTTCATACTGGGAATTGTTTGGTCGAATTTAGTCGGATTTCGACAACGCAAAACGTTTACCATTTCAGCCTCGCTCTGATAAGCTGAGAAATGCCACCATCGCTGTCGGTGGTCATCAGTACGGTCATTCCGCTTTCTGAGTCCTCGTGTTCAATCGTCACCGATTCGACCTTCAGCGGCTGATCCGCGCTTGGTAGCCGCACAAACTCGTAGTTCTCCGAAAGATCATGCTCACCAAGCGGTGCCCATCCAATAAAACTTCCGAGCACGCGGCCATCATCAAAAGCATTATCCGTTTCTTCCACCGAAGTCGTTACGATCAATCGCCCTGTTTTTGTGCTTACGGTCGCACCCGAAAAACCGGAATTCACGCCTTCAAGACTGGGCAGTTGAATAACACGTGCTTTGACACGCGGCAAAGGCCCTTTCTGAATCAAAAAGTGGATGAATTCCTCATAATCGAACTCAAATACAATGGGACTTCGTCTATTGAAAAGCAGCATTGTCCCATTGTGGAAGGCTGCGGCCTCAATGTTCAACTCGCTGCCGCGCATGGATGGCGATTCTTTCAACTGTAAGTAGAATTCGGTGACGTTAATGGTTCGAATGTTCGGAATCCCATTCAATTTGACGCGGACGAACACATCGCGTTCAGGCGACTTTGAGCCGGAACCGAAGATGACCAGTTCTTCGCTACTCACGAATTCCATCGCTTCGAGGTCTGGCTTTTCGGACTTTGGAATCCGTCCATTTTCCATCATTTCTGAAGGGAACATGGGCCATTTTGAAAGTGGTCGCAGGTGGCCGTCCAGCTCATGCAGGAATGGCGAATCATCACCAATGGCATAGATCAGATCGCCACAAACGGCAATGCCAGATGCACTGGGCACGGATTCAAGCGGAAGCACGTCAATGATCTCAACCTTCATGTTGAATCCTTAAGATACGGGGCACTACAAAGTAACTTACCTATGCATTAATTTGCTCTCATGAAAATAGCACTCATCATTCTGGCCGTTCTGGCGCTTTTGTATCTCATCCCGACCGCATATCTCAATTACATCGAACCCGTTGAACATTGGGATTGGGAAGAGATTGACCTGAACGACATTTCTTATCCTGACGATTTCATCTGGGGGGTTGCATCGGCAGCGCATCAGGTGGAGGGCGGCCACACGTCCAACAACTGGTCGAACTGGGAGAACACCAGCTATCCGGATGGAAGGCCGCACATTGCCCGTGGCGAAAAATGCGGTCTGGCCTGCGATCACTGGAACCGCTATCCCGAAGACATCAAGTTGATGAAGGAACTTGGCGTTTCGAGCTATCGTTTTTCCATTTCATGGAGCAAGGTCATGCCGAAGAAAGGTGTGGTGGACACGTTGGTCATCAGGCATTATTCTGATATGGTGGACAGCCTTTTAGCGGCAGGGATTGAACCCATGGTTACGCTGCACCACTTCGAACACCCGATGTGGTTCGAAGAAATGGGTGCGTTCGAGAAGGAGGAGAACATTGATCATTTCGTAGAGTTTGCTGCGCAGGTTTTTATTCCGCTTCGCGACCGGGTGAAGTACTGGTGTACCATAAACGAACCGGCCGTTTTTGTCATCGCGGCCTATTTCGATGGGCATTTTCCGCCAGGAAAGCAGGATCCTAAGTTGGCTGCCGAGGTGTTGAAGAACCTTTATTTGGCCCACGTCAAGGTTTACGGGAAACTGAAGAACCTGCCATATGGCGAACGGGCACAGATCGGTATTGTCAAGAACATGCACCAGATCGACCCGATGAACAATTGGAACCTGTTCGACCGATTGCTTTCGCGCACGGTCAATCAAGGTTTCAATGGTTCTTTCATCGGCACTTTTACCACGGGCGTTTATCATTTCAGCTTCCCAACCTTGGTGGATCTGAAGGTCGAAATTCCGAACGCCCCCTACTCGCTCGATTTCGTTGGACTGAACTATTATAGCCACAACGCCATGGATTTTTCGTTCAATCTGGATGAGGCGTTGAAGACAAGGATGTATCCTGGCGAAACCCCGACCGATATGGATTATACCATGTATCCTGAAGGATTGTACCGCGCCATTAAGGAAATTTCCGTGCTCAATGTGCCCATCATTATTACCGAAAACGGTGTGGCCGATGCGGATGACGACATGCGTGGCGAATTCACCAGAAAGTATCTCTACGCGGTTTCGAAGGCGATAAAGGATGGTTACGATGTGCGCGGGCTCCACTATTGGTCGCTGATGGACAACTTCGAGTGGGACCTCGGCTACGACAAGCGTTTCGGTCTTTACGAAGTGAATTTTGAAACACAAGAACGCACGCTTCGCGAGGGTTCGAAAGAGTATCAGCGCATCGTAAGGGAGAATTCCAACTGAACCGGACAGTTGCCCATCCTTTCAATTGAGGTACTTTTGCGGCCTTGCAAATGAAGGAAAGCAGCAACGATAAGAAGCACATCGCCATTCTTGGTTCCACGGGTTCCATTGGAACGCAGGCGCTGGAGGTGCTGGAGGCCAATCCAGATTCCTTCGAATTGGAAGTTCTGACAGCACATTCAAGTGCTGACCTTCTCATTGAACAGGCACTCAAGTTCAAACCGAACTGTGTGGTGATCGGTGACGAAACGCAGTTCAAGAAAGTTCAGGCTGCGCTGTTTGATGAAGGAATAAAGGTTTTCGCTGGCGCGGACAGTCTGGCGCAAGTGGTGCAGATGGACGAGATCGATGTTGTACTGACCGCGTTGGTCGGTTATGCAGGATTGCGCCCCACCTTGGCGGCCATCGAGGCAGGAAAACACAT
>CAMCFW010000363.1 GCA_945874195.1 Chryseobacterium gleum | reverse complement strand
TCAGTTCTTAAGATCCTTCCCTCCTCGCCTGCCGCCATAAGTAAGGCAGTGCGCTCGTCAAACGCATGCACGTCTCTGAAATCGAGATGCGTATAACCGACCAGAGTGTCGGCCTTCCATGTCTTTCCGTCCGTCATACGAAGAAAGGTTCCCTTCGAACCACTCGCCCACCCAACCGAGTCATTCACTAGGTGAAGTCCACGGATACTGGCCTTGCACACAGCGGCAACCGGCTCAACGCGCATTTGGAACACTGGTCCGGTATTGGCACCATCGTTGGGCTGTTGGCACGAAAAAAGACCCTGTCCTACGCCAATGACGAAGAACAGGGCCACGTAAAAAACACTTCGATCCAGTCTCATAAACCGAAGGTAAGATTCTTATCCTTTATGCACCTTATTGCGAATACGGCTCAAGGTTTCGGGCGTTATGCCCAACATGGAGGCAATGTAACGCAAGGGTACGTTCTTCAGCAGTTTTCCGTTCTCGTCAACCAATTTTCTGTATCGGTCTTCTGGGCTTAAACTCAAGTAGTCCAACACTCTACCTTCCATGTAACCATACACCTGCTCGGTGATCAAGCGACCAAGTCGTTCCCATTTCGGCACGCGAACGTAAAGTTCCTGCATGCTTTTGTGGCTCAAGACCAACAGTTCGCAAGGTGAAATGGCCTGAATGTAGCACATCGACCTTCTTTGAAGCGTAAAACTGGTGTGAGCCGTTACGATATTGTGTTTGGCAAGAACCATGGTGGTCACCTCCTGCTCGTTTATCTCGTAATACGTTCTCAGAAAGCCTTTGGTAATGAATCCGATGTGATTGCAAACCAATCCTTCGTCCACAAAATATTCGCCTGCCGGAAGGTGCATTGGCTTGAAGTGAGAGAGGATGAGATCCATTTCAACTTCGGAGAAATCAACGATTCCTTCAATGAAGCTCTGTAGGGCTATTGCGCCTTCTATTCTTTCGATTACGTGCTGCATGTGTGCTTATGAATTGATTTATATCAAATGTAGTAGGGTTAATTATCCGTGGTTCAAGAACTAGGTTCGGATGGTTTATCCGTACCGATTTAAGGTCTGATCAGACCTTTACCCAATCGTGGAAACGAAAAAAGAGCGACATCAGGGCCGCTCTTTTTCAAGTATAATTTATGATTAAACGGTCCTTAAGAGGCCAGCTTCAGCGAAATGGTCGTGAAACTTTTTACCATATCAACCCTGACCGCCTTTCCATTCTCGTAAGTGAAGCGCTCTAACGCTCCATTAGGCAGATTGACCTCATATTGGTGCTCGCCAATAGGTCTCAACTCCAGCTCCTGTCCATATTGCTCGTAAAACAATTTGGACTGTCCTTTTGGTTCTTCAAAATAGATGCAGGCCGAACTATAGCTCACCATCTGGTTGCAAATCTCTGTCAGTTCATCCCCTTCCTGCCTAACGTATTGATTCCCGTCCCAATGCAACGCACAGGTAGTCTCAAGCTTTTCGTTCACCCATGTTTTATACTGAGATGAGATCAGTTTCGAGTCCTTGTATGAACTGAGCATCAGCGAACGGTGTTCAGACCTTCTTATCAGGCCAGCTGCGGTGTTGGTCTCCACTTTGAAGTTGACCGTTCCGTTCGATTCCATCCTGTTCACATTATAAATGCCAATGGGCCTTCCATCCAATAGAACCTCATATTTGAACTGTCTGACCTCTGTTGATGGTCCAAACGCTGAGAAAAGCAGGAAAATGGGGGCCGTTAGAATGAGTAGCCTTTTCATGATCAATCGTTTTGATTGTTCTACTGATGTCCGCAACCCTGCGTTAGGTCGTTCATCGACTAAACGACCGTTAGTGGAAAAAACGTAGAAGGGCGATGGAATTCACTGCGTATCCTTCATCAAAACAAGCGGTATCGAATATTTTCAGACATTCGTCATTGAAACTTTCAATGCACGCATTGCTTTACTGAAACATCATGGCCCATCCGAAATACCCCCACCTGTTCGAACCACTTGATCTTGGATTCACCACCATCCGCAACCGGACCCTGATGGGTTCCATGCACACCGGACTGGAGGAGGAAAAGGGCGGTTTCGCCCGCATGGCGGCCTACTTTGGTGAACGGGCCGAAGGTGGCTGCGGACTGATCGTGACTGGCGGGATCGCACCCGATGTGCATGGATGGACAAGTCCTTTTGCCAGCACATTGACCAACAAACGCACAGCCGACAAGCACAAGGTGATCACTGAAGCGGTACACAAACATGACGGTAAGATCTGTCTTCAGATCCTTCACACTGGACGCTACAGCTACAGCCCGATCGCAGTAGCCCCATCGGCTTTGAAATCACCCATATCACCGTTCAAACCGTGGGCGCTGAATCAATGGGGCATTGAACGCACCATAAAGCATTTTGTCCGCTGCGCGAAATTGGCGCAGCATGCCAATTATGACGGTGTGGAGATCATGGGTTCCGAAGGCTACCTTATCAACCAGTTCATCGCGAAAAAGACGAACAAACGCACCGATGAATGGGGCGGCAGCTATGAGAACCGCATCCGTTTTGCGGTTGAAATTGTGAGAAGGACGCGCGAAGAGGTAGGCACGAACTTCATCATCATTTTCCGACTGTCCATGTTGGATCTGGTGGAAGGCGGCAGCACGTGGCCAGAGGTTGTTCAATTGGCCAAGGAGATCGAGAAGGCAGGTGCCACCATCATTAACACCGGCATCGGTTGGCACGAAGCAAGGATTCCAACCATCGGAACAATGGTTCCACGCGCAGCATTCACTTGGGTGACACGCAAAATGAAGGGCGAAGTGTCAATCCCGCTGATTACCACCAACCGCATCAACGACCCAAAAGTGGCCGAAGACATCATTGCCCGTGGCGATGCCGACATGGTATCCATGGCGCGTCCATTCTTGGCCGATGCACATCTGGTGAAGAAGGCGCAGGAAGGTCGGGAAGCGGAGATAAACACCTGCATTGCCTGCAATCAGGCGTGTTTGGACCACGTCTTTCAACGCAA
>CAMCFW010000362.1 GCA_945874195.1 Chryseobacterium gleum | reverse complement strand
TGAGATTTCCGCTGGTAAGGCGGTGATACTTGACGACAGCATTGTTCACTATTCAGCGCCAAACAGAACACCAGGCCTTCGGTTGGCAATCCAACTGATATGCGTTCCGCAGGAATTTCCATCTATCCATCACCACATGAATCCGGCTGATGCAGGTGGTAAGGTAAAGGTGCTTGAGGTTGATACCGAATTTTATATGAATTTCAATCCTTGGCAGTTCCCTGTCGGACTGCCCGAATTGGGAACGATAAATTACACGCACAAACTCATCACAGAAGCTGCTTTTGCGTCCCGACTTTACGGGAAACGGTTCGATGAAGAAAAACAATCACCTAAAATGAAACCACTGTTTAAAAATCCAGAGCATCAGTCCTTCTTTGAAAAGAACGGATTTGTGAAATTTCCGATGCTTGATGAGACTGCCGTAACGGAGTTGCGCGACTTTTTCCACAGTCACGGGCTGAGAGATCATTCGGGATACGGCTTCAATATGAGTATGGAAGATGATGACAAGGAAAAGGTGGCGAGGATAAGGAAGAAGATCTTTGACGTTGCCCTTCCGCAGGCCCTGCCACATTTTGCTGACGCCAAGGTCATCGCTGGAAGTTTTGTTGTGAAGGAGAAGAACCCGCAGGGTGTGGTTCCTCCACATCAGGATTGGTCTTTCGTTGAAAAGGAGGGCGAAAATTGCTCGGTAACCTGTTGGATACCGCTTGTTCCGACAAACATGAAGAACGGCTTTATGGGAGTGATAAAAGGAAGTCATTTGATGCTAGATAACAAGCGGCCTTCTCCTTCTCCTCAAGTTCCAACTCCGCTGATGAATCACCTCTTCAGCATTTTCCCATACTTGGAAATGTATGAGATGCAGCCAGGTGAGGCATTGATCTTCGACCATAGAACGTTCCATGCTTCAACACCGAACATCACAGACGATCCGAGGATTGCCATCGGGTTGGGGTTCACGCAGGCCGATTCTGAAATATGTCACTACAATCTGAAGTTGAACGGGAAGAAAGACACGCTATTGAAATATCGTGTGGATGATGAGTTTCTTTTGAAGTATGACAATTCGAAACTATCAAGAATGTATGATGCGGGCGAAACGATTCAGGGCTACGAAGTGGTCGAAGAACTGCCGTATGTCTGCCCAGACCTGTCAACCGATGAGCTTTTGAAGCAGATAAAAGACGCTGGGAATGTGTTCAATGTAGAGTTGGCCGAGCATATGGCAAAATTGTTCAATTACAACATGGACGGCTCCAAGACTGAATCCAAGGAAGAAGCGCCAAATCCAATATCGGAAGTTCAGGTTGACATGCCACCTCAAGAAGGTCTTCCATCACGATCCTTCTGGGAGGTTTATACTCCTTTGAATGTGGTTAGAGAGATCAGATACCGTATCACTGGAAGTTAAGGTCATGTTCACATTCCCTAAAATGAAGAAGGTCTTCCGAGATGCCGCAATGCAGGAAGAGTTTGAAAAGAATGGCTTTGTGATTGTCGATTTTTACACTTCGGAAGAAGTTGAGGAGGTGAAAGCGTTGTATCATAAGCTTCATCCCAAGGACGAGGAGGGGTTCTTTCCAAGCACCTTTTCCAAGGACAAAAATTACAGGGAAACCACAGATTCTGAACTTAGAAGGATAGGCGATAGACGGTTCAATGAACTGTTGATGGATTTTCAAGTGATCAATGGGAGTTTTATTGTCAAATCTCCTGGGCAGGACAGCTATTTGCATGTTCATCAGGACATGACCCTGGTGGACGAGTCGGAATTCACCGGAATTAATATCTGGACCACCACGGTCGATCTGACGGACAGCAACGGAGTGTTGTATGCGCTGCCGGGTAGCCATCGTTTCTATCCATCCTATCGAGGGCACACGCTGCGAGGTTTCTATGATGGAATTCAAGAAGAGATCAAGGACTATATGACTGCTTACTACTTGAGGGCAGGTCAAGCCGTGATCTTCGATCAAAGCATTATCCATTTTTCGCCACCTAACCTTGGCGACCAGATCAGAATCGTTTCCAATGTCTACTTCACACACAAGGAGGCGAGATTCCTGATCTGTTATCACAAGAAGAATGACTCAGAATGGATGAACAGGGTTGAGCTTTTTGAGCAGGATATGTCTTTCATGACCAATTATGAGCAGTTCGGAGCCAACATCTATGATAGGCCAAGAATGGGCAAAAGTCTTGGTCTTGTCCACTATGACTTTCCAGAACTCACCATTGACGAATTGGAATCACGATTTGGCAAAAGGCGGTTGAGGGAATTCACGCCCACCAAGAAGGTCGAATTACCACCCGTTGAAGAAGCTTCGGTGCAAACACAAGGTCGCGATGAAGTTACCACTAAGGAAAAGCTCCCATTTTGGAAGGTTTATACACCTTCGAATGTGGTCAAAGAGATCAAGTATCGGCTATCCGCCAACTAAAAAATGGATATGACTGTCGTACCTCCTATTTTCAAAGACCCTGAGCATCAGAAACTTTTTGACCGACAAGGCTTTCTCGTTGTTCCATTGTTGAATGATAGGGAGGTCGCTCACATGGATGCTTTGTTCGATAAGGAACATCCAGACCTGCCCGAATCGGGTTTCTTTGCAGGTAGTTATTCAAGGGATTTCGACTATAAGAAGCGGGTCAGCGAGGAAATTAAAGTGGTGTTCAAAAGAGCCTATGATGGGTTGTTTCAGAATTACACCACTTTTGGTGGGGCCTACCTTTTCAAAATGCCAACACCCGATTCGGATCTTTTTATCCACCAGGATTGGACGGTTGTGGACGAAAGCAAGCACGTTGCGTTGAACGTTTGGGTGCCGTTGTGCGACATTACTCCCGAAAATGGTCCATTGATGGTGCTGCCTGGCAGTCATTATCCGTCCTATCCGGTACTGCGTGCCCCTACGATGCGGTACTTTTTTGATCACGATTATCAACAGGCGATGGATCAGTTGATCCCAGTGATCGTACCTGCAGGTACGGCCGTTGTTCTGAACCAATCGCTGATCCACTATTCCCCGCCAAATCG
>CAMCFW010000361.1 GCA_945874195.1 Chryseobacterium gleum | reverse complement strand
AGTTCGAAAGAACTGTGCGCCACGTCCATCACACGGAACGGCACCTGAATGGCGTACTTGGTCGCAGCTTGAATGGCGGCCGAACGTGTGGCTTTTTCCTGATCCGTTCCTTTTGGAAGCGCGAATGCCGTCATGATGGCGTTGAATGCGACCGTGTCCTCGTCCACCAGATGCAGCAATTCGTTCTTAATGGCCTGTCCTTTTTCTGCCCATTCGGAAAATTCTTCCCAACGGTTGTCCCAGCCGCGTTTGTGGCTGCTAAGATTGGCAACCCTTGTGGCCAGCGATGCGCCCATCACACCAGCATAGGCCGCAATGGAACCACCGCCCGGTGCCGGACTTTCGCTGGCCGTTTCGTCAGCAAAGGCCACCAAGTTCATGTCCACCAACATTTTGGTTGTGTCTTCCTGTCGCATCTTGTATTCGATGATGCGTTCCTTGGCATCGAAAGGAGCAAGGTCGTCCAAACCGAGTGATCGGACAGCGATCTTCACCAACTCCGCTTCCGAAACACCAACGGAACGCTGCTGTTTGCGAAGAAAGTATCTGCCGGCTTCCAACATGGCTTTCAGTGGAACCAGTCCGACCAGTTCGGAGCCTGTGACTCGAATGCCGCGCTCGTTGGCCTTTTCACACGCCACATCGAACGCAATGTGCATGGGCGTGATGCTGATGTTCGTGAGGTTGAGCGAAACCTGCGCAATACCGTATTCCTCTATGTACCAACCGATACCCTTCACGGCTTCCAATGCACCTTTTTCGCGCTTTGGTTCTCCGTTCTCATCGAGAATAATTTCACCCGAAATCGGGTCGCCATGGCGCAGAACGCGTCCATTTTCGCGTAGGTCGAACGCGATGGAGTTGGCTCGTCTTACAGATGTTGTGTTCAGATTGACGTTGTAGGCAACGAGAAAATCACGTGCCGATATGGCGATCGCTCCGGTTCCCTTCACGCGGTCGTTGAATCCGGATGGGCCGAAATCGGGTTTCCAAGCTGGGTCGGTAAGTTTTTTAGGAAGACCTTCATATTCGCCTGCACGACAGTTCGCAAGGTTCTTCCGTTTGGGCTCAGATGCCGCGTATTCGTAGAAGTATCCCGGAATGCCGAGTTCAGATCCAACACGTTTGCCCAACTTCTGGGCGAATGGAACCACGTCTTCCATCGTGATGTTGGCGATCGGGATCAGCGGACACACATCTGTTGCACCGAAGCGCGGATGTTCGCCCGTGTGCTTGCTCATGTCGATGAGTTCGGCTGCTTTCTTTATCAACAGAAATGCTGCTTCAATCACTGGTTCTGGTTCACCAACAAAGGTTATGACCGTTCGGTTGGTGGCCGCGCCCGGATCTACGTTCAGTAGTTTCACACCTTCAACGGTTTCCACCACATCGGCAATTGCTTTGATCTTGGCCTTGTCGCGTCCTTCAGAGATGTTAGGGACGCATTCTATCAGTTGTTTCATTTTTGAAATGAGTTCAAGGTTTGATGTTCAAATTTCAACGTTGGGATTTGTCGCGGCAAACCTTTATTGGACGTATCCATTCATGATGACTGTTTCAATCAAATTGCTTCCAAAGCTATAGGGAATATTATTGATTGAATTGATGGGGCGTGTAATGATGAGATTGGCCTTTTTACCTCGGGTAATGGATCCGAGTTCGTGCTGCAGTTCCATGGCGCAGGCACCGTTCAAGGTTGCGGCATTGATGGCTTCCTCGGGCAACAGTTTCATTCTCAGACAGGCCAGCGAAAGCACAAAGGGTATGTTGCCGCTTGGCGTACTTCCGGGATTGTAATCTGAGGCAAGGCAGATGGGAAGGCCAGCATCGATCATTTCCCTTGCAGGTGCGTACGGAATCCCCAAAAAGAACGAGCATGAAGGGACAACGGTTGGAATCGTGTTGTTGGCCGCAAGATCGCTCATGTCCCGTTCGGTCATCACTTCCAAGTGATCAACCGAGATCGCTTGGTGCGAAATTCCAGCCTGAAGGCCGCCAATGGACGTGAACTGATTGACATGGATCTTCGGTTTCAGTCCGTGTTTCAGCCCGGCCTCAAGAATCCGCGAAGTTTCGTCTGGCGTGTAGTAGTTCGTTTCGCAGAACACATCGATGAAGTCGGCCAATTTTTCGGCCGCGATCATAGGCAGCATTTCTTCGATGATCTGGCGGATGTATTCCTCTCGATTCTGTTTGTATTCGGCAGGAATGGCATGCGCCCCTAGAAAAGTGGCTTTGATAGTGAGTGGATGCGCCTGTTTCAATCTTTGGATAACCCGCAACATTTTTAGTTCGCCTTCCACCGAAAGTCCGTAACCACTTTTGATCTCCACCGCACCAGTTCCAGTGCTCATTATCTCGTTCAGGCGTTGCCAAGCGGTCTGATACAATTCCTCCGCGGTTCGAGTGGCGAGTTTCTTGGCCGAATTAAGAATGCCACCGCCTGCTGCCGCGATCTGTTCGTAGGTCAATCCTTTTATCCGCCCCACGAATTCTTCTTCGCGCGTGTCGGCAAAAACCAAGTGTGTGTGGCTATCGCACCAAGCTGGAAGCACTAGTTTTCCCGCTGCGTCAATCACCGCTTTCGGGTCAAGCGGGCAGGTTTCCATCGGTCCGTAATCCTTGATGATGCCGTCTTTTACCAACAACCAAGCGTTGTCGATGCTCGGCAGTTCGGCCATTTCCGCTCCACAGATGGGAAATATGCCCGGTTCGCGAACCTGAACCAATCGTTTGATGTTCTTGATAAGGAGTGCTGCCATGAACGTGCAAAATAGCTAAGAAATTAACGAACCTTTTCTCCTTTCGACCGCGGGCAGTTCTTTAACTTCGAGGCAAATTTAAAAACATGAAAAAGGCGCTTATCGCATTCGGAATCATCGTTGTGCTGCTCGTTGCGGCCATCATCATCATTCCGATCGTTTTGAAGGAACCGATCACCAAGGCGGTAAAGGAGGAAGCCAACAAGAACCTGAACGCCACGGTTGATTTCAAGGATGTGAGCCTTTCGTTGCTTTGGTCGTTTCCCGACCTGTATGTCGGCAT
>CAMCFW010000360.1 GCA_945874195.1 Chryseobacterium gleum | reverse complement strand
AGAAGTCGGTGATCCGCTTTTTAGAGCAGAAGCATATCAAGGCCAAGTATCACCGCATTGATAAGGACAGCAAGAACTTCGGAAGGCTCTTTGTGCGATTCAAGCATTAGAAACCTATGGCCTGCCACATGTACCTTTTGGTACGCAGGTCGAAATAGGCCATCTTCTCCTCTTTTTCAAGGCGAAGCACATCGCCTTCTATAAGGATCACCTCGTCAATGGCGCATGGAATGAGGGTTTTGCCGTTCTTGTCTATCAGACATTTGAAATCGCCTCGTTCCACTATGGCCACGCCCATCATGAAATCTTCTGCTTCGCTGAACTGTGGCGCGATAACCAGTTCGTTGGCATCGTTCACGTAGCCCCAACTCTCTCCGATCTTCACGGCCGCCATTCCTTCTGCAAATCCATGCGTGTCGTCATACTTGGCGGGAATGACATCCGTTCCCGATGTGTTGAAAAACCCGAACCGGTCCTTCTTTTTGGCAGCAAACCTGCCATCCTTCACAGGATCGATCAGGTCGAATTCGAAGGGTTTCAACTCGGTCCCGGTCTTATCGATCACGCCATATTTCTTGCCTTTTCTGGCTACGGCCAACCCTTGGGTGAACTTGAAACGTGCCAGTTCTTCTTCGCTGCCGCTATATGTTAGGGGAATGACCTCGTTGCCATATCGGTCTATGTATCCGACCTTCTCGTTCAGCAGCACACAGGCCAGTCCTTCCGAAAACTCCCCGATGCGGTCATATTTCAAGGTTGTGAGCGAATCGCCATTGGTGTTTATCAGCCCCATTTTCCCGTTCAGGCTCACTCGGGCCAATCCGCCCAGAAAGGGTTGTGCGTCATCATAAATGCATCTAATGGCCACATTTCCATTCAGGTCGATGTAGCCCTTGAAACCCAACAGGTCTATGGAGGCCAATCCTTCCGAAAAATCGCTTGCTTCATCGATCTTGAAAGGAACCACCACCTCGCCCTTCTTATTCAGATAACCGTATTTGCCGTCCTTCAAGGCACAGGCGCGGTCCTGTTGCAGGTCGTATATTTCCTCATAAACAACATCGGCCACCAATTTTCCTGACCGGTCAATGAGACCGGATGCACTACCTCTGGTAACCACTGCAACACCGTTGCTGAATGCCTCGGCCTCATCGTTAGTAAATTCGACCGCCACATTTTCCCGCTTATCAATATAACCCCATCGCCCATTGCTGTGAACAGCGGCAAGTCCTTCGCTGAAGTCGGTGGCATTGTCGTAAATGAAAGGGATCACTACCTTTCCTGTCCTGCTCAGATAGCCGAACTTGCCGTCCTGCTCGGCTGGAAACAATTGCATGGTAAGTACATTCAGTTCATCGTTCAGCTCGTTCATGAACGGATAATCGGGATACTCGAGTTTGAACTCGGCAAGTGCTTCGGCATTGAGTTCGGGCATATAAAGTCCGAACAGTTTTCGCCATGCCTCTTCCAAATGAGGATTGTCCTGATTCTTCTTGATGAATTCGTGCACCGAACGCACCGTGGCATTTTCCATTGAGCGTTCGAAAATGGCGTCCTGTGCCAATCGCTTGAAAGGCGAGTTGGGATACTGCGCAATGAACTGCTTGTAGCTGGCCACGGTCCTGTCCTTGGTCTGTTCTTCAAACAGAAACTTTTCTGCAAGCGTTCTGGCTTCCACGGTTTCTGGGGCGGTCGGAAATTCGCTTAGGAAACGGTCCATGGCAGCAAGCGAATTGGCCGTCTTGGCCTGCTCGAACGAGATGGTGGCCTTCAGGTCGAGTATCTGCTTCTTCTGAGGAGCCGATGGGAACCGCGCCATGAACTGATCGCAACCGGCCACGGTCCTTGCTTCAAGCACCTCATCGGTGGCATACATGTAAACCATTGTCTTGAGGCCTTCAACCGATATGGCGTTGATCCCATATTCCTTCACTTTTTCCTTGGTTTTTTCGGAGGCCAGTTTCCAGAACGATTCGGTGCGCAGGGCATACACCTTGGCCGTATCAAGGTCGTAGAGCGGGTTCTGCTTGGCAATATGCACCATGCACAGTCCATAATTTCCCGAAAGCTGATCGGTCTTCACCACCTTCTGAAACAACTCGCGCGCCTTGAAATAATCCTTCATTTCAAGGGCCTCGAACGCCTTGTCGATGGTGCCGGCCTGCAAGCCGAACACAGTGGTCATCATCAGCAACGAGATGATAAGAAACCTGGGTCCGATGATTCTTGGGGTCATTGAGGCACTGAAGTAGGGGCGACAAAAATAACATACGCAAGCACGTATGCCACCGCCCAACGCAGCCTATCGATGAGCGTTCGCCTCGCTCAATATCTGCTTCAGTTCGGCAATGATCATGGCGGTGGCCCCCCATACCGTGTGGCCGTCCACCTCGAAATAGGGCGTACGCATTCGGAATCCCGAACTTAGAACGATCTCCTTTTCGCCAATTATGTCATCGCGAAGCAGGTAACTCAGCTCCGGAACATGGATGGACTGCACCTCATGAAGATCGGGGATAAGTTCGGGTGCGCTGGTCAACACGCCCACCACCGGATGCACCAGAAAATTGCTCGGTGGTATATAAAGTTGTGTCAATTGCCCTATCACCCTCACAT
The DNA here is from genome assembly GCA_945874195.1 of Chryseobacterium gleum. Lineage (GTDB taxonomy): Bacteria > Bacteroidota > Bacteroidia > UBA10329 > UBA10329 > UBA10329. The sequence goes on along the minus strand of CAMCFW010000360.1, from coordinate 435 downwards.
CTTCGCGTCTGATATTCACTTCTTCTTCCGCTTCGCGAAGCGCTGTTTGAATGATGTCTGCATCCTTCTCCTCCACCTTTCCACCTGGAAAACTGATCTGGCCGCTGTGCGTGCCATCGTAGTCGGGGCGTTTCATCAGCACTGTTCGAATGACTCCATTGTCTGGATAAAGCGCAATGAGCACCGCACCCACCTTGGCATTCTTCACGTCCATATTGAAGGAAGCAGCCGCTTTGGCCCTAAGTCCGCTGGCCATTCGCAGCTGCGCATGAAGCCCGGGCAGCGGTAGCGCTAGCCTTTCGGACAATCGGGCGGTGAGTTCATCCATCATGGCGAACAAATATAACGGGTCAACGTTGGCACAATGGCTACTTTCGCCTCAATAAAATCGTGCTTATGCAAACCTACGGCCCCGAACACCTCCGTCCGACCTTT
>CAMCFW010000359.1 GCA_945874195.1 Chryseobacterium gleum | reverse complement strand
CTCAGGCATTTTCAAAGAGGCCATTCTGGGTGTATTAGAAATGAAATGGAAAAGCTTATTCAGATCCTATAAACGAAACTGAACATGTCGAAATACTTGATCAAAGGCGCCACTCTTGTCAACGAAGGAAGACAGTTCGCTTCTGATGTGCTTATGGAAGGGGGTCGCATCTCACGGATCGACCCGAACATAGGTGCCAAGGGAAATGTGATTGAAATGAATGCCGAAGGGCTGCTGCTTATGCCGGGCTTCATAGATGATCAGGTGCACTTCCGTGAACCGGGACTTACGCACAAGGGCGATCTGTTCACGGAATCGCGCGCAGCCGTTGCCGGAGGCATTACCAGCTACATGGAAATGCCGAACACGGTTCCGAATGCCTTGACGCAGGCTCTGCTTCAAGACAAATACGACCGCGCTAACCAAGTGTCGTTGGCCAACTACTCGTTCTTCATGGGGGCCAGCAACGATAATCTGGACCAGGTGCTTCGGACAGATGACAAGAACGTGTGCGGCATCAAGATCTTCATGGGCTCGTCAACAGGAAACATGCTGGTTGACAACGAAAAGACCCTGGACGGCATTTTCTCCCAATGTCCCATGCTTATTGCCACGCACTGCGAAGATGAGGCAACCATAAGGGCCAATACAGAGACCTTCCGACAGCGCTATGGAGACAACGTGCCGATGAGCGCGCACCCATTGATCCGAAATACGGAAGCCTGTTACCTGTCGTCTTCCAAGGCGGTTGAACTTGCGAAAAAGCACAACACGCGGCTTCACATTCTTCATATTTCCACCGAAAAAGAGACCCATCTGTTCGATAATTCGCTACCGTTGAACAAGAAGCGGATAACAGCGGAAGCCTGCATCCATCATCTCACCTTTACCGATGCCATGTATGAGACCAAAGGTTCGCTGCTGAAGTGGAATCCGGCTGTGAAGACCGAAGCTGATCGGGCTGCGGTGTTCGCTGCACTTTTGGACGACCGCATCGACATCATTGCCACCGACCACGCGCCCCACACATGGGACGAAAAACAGAACACCTATTTCGGTGCGCCATCAGGAGGACCATTGGTGCAACATGCGCTGCCGGCCATGCTGGAACATGTGCGCAATGGGGCCATCAGCATAGAGCGAATGGTGGAAAAGATGTGCCACGCACCTGCCATCTGCTTCCAATTGGCCGAACGGGGCTTCATTCGCGAGGGCTATTTTGCCGATCTTGTGTTGGTTGACCCCAACAAGGGATGGAAGGTGAAAAAGGAAAACATCCTTTACAAATGTGGGTGGTCAATTTTTGAAGGAAGCACCTTTTCTTCTTCTGTTATGCACACATTCGTGAACGGACATTTGGCCTATTCGGACGGAAAGTTGGATGATTCTGTACTCGGAAAACGACTTTCATTCGACAGATGAGAGCTTGGCTTTTACTCTTCATTCCCGCAGTGATGTTCAGCTCATGCGCAGAGCAAAAGGAACGAAAACCGACCTATCTGCTTGACGAGGAGAAGATGGTGTCGGTGATGGTAGACCTTCATCTGGTTGAGACAGCCCACAACCTTAAGGTGATGGAGAATGATACGAACAACGCCCGCTATGAACAGTTTATGGCCACCGTCTTTGTATCGAACGAGGTTCGAAAAGGGCAGTTCGACAGCAGCCTGTTCTATTATTCAACCCGAACCGAAGAGATGAATGTGATCTACGACAAGGTGTTGGAACGGCTTTCTGAACTCGAATCGCAGGTCAGATCCGAGCAGCATCCTTAAGCTCGCGCATGTAGATGCCGCACACGAAATCGAGGGTCTCGTTCAAATTTCGATACTTGAAGTCGGGCAGGGCAGCGAGCAATTTGCTGTTATCGTAGCGGTTCAATTGCAAGGCGTGGTGCGCCACTTCCTTGGTGATGAACGGTTTCTTGCCGGTCAGTAAACTGATGGCCTTCTCCATCCGCCAGGTGATGCCTGTCATCAACGGAGTCGCCTCAAAACGAGGAGGTCTGCGATCAAAGTTCTGACAGATACGTTCAAAAACATCCTTGAACTTCCTGTTTTCGGCACCGATGATGAAGCGCTCGTTCCTGACGCCCGAATCCATTAGCCGCACCATGATCTCGGCCACATCCCTCACATCCACAAAACAATTTCCGCCCCGCGTATAGAATGGCAATCCTTTCCAAGCCCGTTTGAACATGGTTCCGGTGCTTTGCTCCCAATCGCCTGGGCCAATGATCAGCGAAGGGTTGACCATGAAGGCGTTGAGCCCTTCGATGGTTCCGCGCCAAACCTCCATTTCGGCATTGTGTTTACTGATGGCATAGGCCGCGTTGTGGTGCGAATCTGTCCATTCGTTCTTCTCGCTTATCATGGTTTCAGAACCATCGCGGCCAATGGCCGCCACCGAGCTTACATGGCACAGACGAATATCGGGCTGTTCCAAACAGAGGTTCACCACATTGGCCGTGCCTTCGGTGTTCACCTTGTGCATGTATTCCCTGTCGCCAGGAAGAAAGGTGACCGCAGCTGCGCAATGATAGACCTGAGTCACACCTTCGAGGGCCGATCCGAGCTCATCCAAATCGAGCACATCGCCCTTCACCCAATCGATGCGTGCCCATAGTTGCGCACCCTCAGGGTAATAATATTCGAAGATTTTCTTGACCGATTGGCGCTTGTTTTCTGTTCGATAGATCGCCCTCACGGCCAGACCTTTCTCCAACAGGTTCAGCAGTACGTGCGAGCCTAACAGTCCGGTTCCTCCGGTAACGAGTATCATGTTGCAAATGTATCGGTTTGAACGTGTTCGGGTCTTGAAATAGAACGGTATGGAGAACGGGCATCGATTCATATTTTTGCGGCCATGAAAACAATGGACACCACCTCGTTTGCCGGAAAGAAAGCACTGATAAGAGTTGATTTCAATGTGCCCCTGGAAGATGATTTCCGCATAACGGACGATACTCGGATCACAGCTGCGCTACCTACGGTCAGAAAAGTGCTAAAAGACGGGGGTGCTGTTATTCTGATGAGCCACTTGGGAAGACCGAA
>CAMCFW010000358.1 GCA_945874195.1 Chryseobacterium gleum | reverse complement strand
CTCTATGGATGTTTTTGAATCGAGGTTCCCTGTCGGCTCATCGGCCAGGATCAAAGCTGGATGGTTGACCAGCGCGCGCGCCACGGCCACCCGTTGCCGTTGTCCGCCCGAAAGTTCGTTAGGCTGATGTTTCATGCGGTCGCCCAATCCTACTTGGTGAAGCACTTTTTCGCCACGGGCAATGCGGTCTGATTTGCTGAAACCCGCATAGATCAAGGGTAAGGTGACGTTCTCGAGGGCGGTGGAGCGGGGTAGGAGGTTGAAGGTCTGGAAAACGAATCCGATCTTCTTGTTGCGCACCTCGGCCAATTGGTTGTCGGTCATGCGGCTCACATCCTGCCCATCAAGAAAATACTGTCCGCTGGTGGGGGTGTCCAAGCAGCCGATCATGTTCATCAGCGTAGATTTTCCCGAACCGGACGGCCCCATCAGCGCCACATATTCGCCCTGTTTGATGGTGATGCTGATGTCGCGCAGCGCATGAACTTCTTCCGTTCCCATCACATACATTTTGGCGATGTGTTCGGTTCGGATGACGTCTTTTACGGATGTGAATTTGAGTTCCATTTCGAGTGGCTAAGTTACTGTCAATACCTGATCACAAAATCCTGCTTCGTCTGGCCTTTGCGCAGAAAAACAATGCCAACTTGGAACAGATCGAGCGACACTGTAACACCTTCATGGGCCTTGATGTTCGCCCATGCCTCGGCCATGCCTTTGCTCCAATAAATATCATCGAAAAGAAGTACGGAATCGGAACCGGATTTTTCCAAGCACTGGTGAAAATATCGGATGGTAGGCTCTTTCTGATGATTGCCATCAATGAAAGCCCAATCGAGTTTTTCGATCGAATTGAGAAAGGGTTGTAATGTATTGTCAAAGTTCCCGAGCACGATGGTCGGATTCACCATCGTTTTATTGAATTGTTCCCTTGCAATGGCAGCCGTGTTCGGGCAACCTTCGAATGTGGTCAGTTTACCATTCGGGTTTCCGAGCGATTGATAAAGGCTTCCGATCCCGATCGAGGTGCCAAGTTCGATCATGGTTTCGGGCTGGAAATGTTTGGACAGACGGAAAAGCAATTCGCCCCATTTTCCGGCCTTGGCCGAATTCTTAGCAATGTCTCCAACTTTTCTTCTGTTCGAACGATTGACCATTGAACCAGCCCCAAGGTCGGTTATCTCAATTTCATCTGTTCTTGAAAGAAGTTCGTTCCGGATGGTTTTAACTGTCTGGTAGGCCGGATATGGCGAGGGGTCATAGATGACCTTGTCGAGCAATTCATACACAAAGGGTGAATGGACCCCGTGCCTATTGTTCGCCTTTACCAAGTAATTGGCATACTGCTTGGCTCTCCATAGATGCGACATTTGGCGAAATTAGCGCTTACCTTACAGTTCCGCTCTGTCAAGCGCGTAAGTTTGCTAGTAGCATCAAGCCATGAAACACACCATCCTATTCTTTCTTTTCGTTCTTCCTCTTTGTGTTTTCCCACAGTCCATCTCTTCTGGTCCGGTGGTAGGAGGGTTGACCTCCAATTCGGCCCGCATCTATATAAGAACGGATGTTCCGACCCTATTCGACATTGAACTGGACACGCTTCCCAATTTCGGAACCTCGTTCATCGTCTCGGACAGTACACGATCGGACCAGTTCAGCATGGTGATAGCCGATGTTCAAGGACTCGAGCCCTTCAGGAAATATTTCTACCGCTACCTGATCAATGGCCAACCTCACGATTCGGTCTACAGTTTCACATCATTTCCCGAAGTTGGAGAACAGGGTCACTTCAAGATCGCGGTCGGATCCTGCAATTACTTCGAAAATTTCCCTCTGTTCGGTCACATCAAAGCATTCGACCCGATGCTGTTCATCCATCTTGGCGACTGGAAATATCCGCCTAGCACCTTCGGCTGGAATTATAATCTCTTTCCCGATAGGATAGCCAATGCCTTTTCTTGGTGCTACAACGATGCGAACATGAGCGGTTACGTGCTGAACGGCATGGCCATAGATTATGTGTATGACGATTCGTATTGCCACAACGGAAATCAAGGCGCAACCCATCCGCAGACCGTTATAACTCAGTTGCCCAACGGAAATATGTTCTACGACCTTCAGACTGTGCAATTTGATGAAGGGGTCATTCCGGGCGCTATCAATGGATACTTCGACCACTTTCCTGGCTACGGGGCGGTGGATACGGCCATTGGCATCCATCACTCGTTCAAGCTCGGAAACATGGAATTCTTTATGCTCGACCTGCGCAATTCTGCCACACCTCAGAACGCCCCATACGTTTATCATGCCGCCACCAACACCTATACATTTGAGCCTGGCCCCGACCATTCGCTCATGAGCGTAGGGCAGCGTGAGTGGCTGCTAGATGGACTTTTGAACTCGACAGCCGATTGGAAGATTATTGGCAGCAGCGTCATGTTCAACAAGCGATTTGTTCAATTCCGTGAGATTGCCACGCAGTTGCAGGTTCTGGCTCCTTCGATGATCGATTACGCAGCGAACCTTTCTTATATGTGGAACGCCTATCCTGCCGATCAGAATGCCCTGCTCGACTTTGTGGAGCAGAATCAATTGAAGGATGTGATCATCCTATCGGGCGATAGCCACAGTTCGATGGTGGACGATGGCACCAACGCTGGATTGCCTGAACTAAGCGCCAGTGGATTGACATCCGAAGACGAAGGGTACTTGAACCATTCGCTCGATTCCGTCATTGACCTGCTCGGATACACCTATGGAACCATCGATTCGCTTTGGAACGGTGGCGGAAACGGGGTGGACAACGAGAATTTTTCGGACAGCTACGGCACCATGGAGGTTTTTGGAAAAGACTCCATGCGACTTTGCGCCATGGACGAGCTAGGGCAGGAAATGGGATGCATCATCATTTATCATTCGTCCAACCCAATGGGCATCCATTCGTCAAGAAGCAATTCTGACGAACGCTTGTTCCTTGCCTATCCGAATCCATCGAAAGACGCACTTCGGGTCGAATTCAGGCACGGCCATTCGCCTTCTTCAGAGGCTTTACTTCAGC
>CAMCFW010000357.1 GCA_945874195.1 Chryseobacterium gleum | reverse complement strand
GATACCTATTGGGCCAACGTCTTGGTCATCTGGTCCATGTCCATTTTTCTCATGCTCACGTTGTATTTCGATGCATTGAGCAAACTGCTCGATTTCTTTGGCTCGCTAGGCGAACGCATAAGAGGCATTAGAGGGTTGAAAGAAGAGTGACCATTGCTCGGTGTCCGGATTTCGGAACCCCGATTTCCGCACGTTTCCCATTCGAGTATTTTTTTGGATTCAATCAAAGAGTCTGATGTACGCATACTAATTTAGCGAGGCATTTCTCTAAAAGCCCAACCCCAACGCTTTGCCTTCATGAAGTATTTGAATTTCATTCCGTTTCTGGGACTGCTGTTGCTGTCTCCATATTCATCAACCTCACAGGTAAATGTTGCCGACATAGAGATCGTTCGCGATGGATGGGGCGTTCCGCATATTTTCGGAAAGACCGATGCCGATGTGGCTTACGGACTGGCTTGGGCCACGGCCGAAGACGATTTTGTAACAGTCCAGCAACTGTTGCTTGCTGCCAACGGTCGATTGGGCGAAGTGACCGGCAAGAACGGTGCACTGCTCGATTTCATGAGCAAGATCACTCAAGTAAATGAGGAAGTGGAGAAAAGGTTTGATGGGGCATTCACTCCCGATTACCTCAAATATTTGGATGCCTATGCAGCTGGGTTGAACCGTTTTGCAGAAACTCATTCGGACGAGATCCTCCGCAAAGGGCTGTTCCCTATAAGTTCAAAGGATATTGTAAAGGCAAACACCCTCACACTTGTCTTTCTCACCAGCGTTTACATCGAGATTCAGCAGATTTTCACCCGTTCGATCGTGGCCTACGAACGGACCATCAAATACGATGGGAATCTTCCCGATGGTTCGAATGCATTCGCGTTCAATGCCAATAAAACGGCCAATGGCCACACGTTTCTCGCCATCAATTCGCATCAACCGTTGGAAGGATTGTTCTCTTGGTATGAAGCACACTTGGTGAGCGAAGAAGGCATGAACATTCTGGGAGGAACTTTTCCTGGAGGCGCCAATATTTTCCACGGTGTGAATCAGCATTTGGGTTGGGCGGCCACGCTAAACCATCCCGACCTGTGCGATGTGTACAAACTGCAAATGCATCCGAAACAGACATTGAAGTACAAGTTCGATGATGGATATGAGACCTTGGAGCCGTTCAAGGCCACCGTGAAGGTGAAGGTCGGGGCCATCCGATTGCCCGTTACCAAGAAATTCTACCGAAGCAAATATGGCACGACCATCAAAAACAAGGACGGTTTCTATTCATTGCGCTTTCCAGCCAATATGGACATTACAGGCACGGAACAGTTGTACAAAATGAACAAGGCATCGAATTTCGAAGAGTATAACGCTGCGTTGGAAATGGGGCGTTTTGCAGGAACGAATAACATCTTTGCCGATGGTAAGGGCAACATCCAATACATCAGTTTGGGGCAGTTCGCCTACCGCGATACGGCCTACGATTGGCTTTCAGTATTGCCCGGAAATACCTCAAAAACCTTGTGGGAAGAGAAATTCCATGCGATTTCCGAATTACCGCGCTACGTGAATCCGAAGGCCGGCTATCTGTTCAATATGAACGGAACCCCTTTCTTCGCCACGGCTGAGGACGAGAACTTGCATTCAGCGGACTACGACCGCACGTTCGGATACGAGGACGAAAGCAAGAAGAACAATCGGAGCATTCGCGCCCAAGAACTCATTTCGGGTTATGACAAGATAACCTGGGATGACTTCAAGACCATCAAGTATGACCAAAAATTCAATGACAAATGGGAGACCTACAACATCAATAACATGTTGATGATCGAGCAACTGAGCACCATCAAATATCCTGATCTGAAGGAATCGATGGACGTGATCAAGGCGTGGGATCACACGGCCGATGTGGACGACATGGAAGCTGCGTTGCTCATATTCACCTTCAACAATCTGGCAAGCATCATCATGGCGAACGGCATGGCCTACGCCACCAACACGCTGAGCGAAGAACAGTATGTGAAGGCTTTGAGAGATGCCACCAAGCACATGAAAAAGCATTTCGGATCGTTGCGAGTGCGCCTAGGCGATGTACAGAAACACGTTCGTGGCGACAAGGTGATCGGGGTAGGAGGAGCTCCCGAAGTATTGGCAGCAAACATGAGCAAGCCCTACAAGAAGGGAATGCTGAAAACCTTTGTTGGAGAATCTTACATCATCCTTGTTGATTTTGATGAGAAGGGTGTGCCAAGAATCGAGTCCATAAACGCTTTCGGAACATCGAATCACCCCGATAGTCCGCATTACAACGATCAGATGGAACTGTGGACAAAACAGAAGACCAAACCCATGACGTTGAACAGGGACGAAATCTACCGATCAGCCGAGCGGGTCTATCATCCGCAATGAGGAATTGAAAGTATGTGATGGTATGAACCTACCAAACGGAAGCGAACGGATTGCATTCGTGCATTGGTTTGTTCCACGTTTTCGCTTAAGGCGAAGAATCAAATTGGCAAGAATTAAACATCAGATACGAATGGCTATGACAGTCACATCATCGATCTGTTCCTGATCGGCCTTCCAAACTTTGAAATCGTGGTCTATGCGCGTTAGGTCGTCTTTTCCCGCAGCCGCCAACAGGAATTCACGCATTTGCCTACTGCCTATCTTCTTATTCCCGTTCCCTCCAAACTGGTCGGCAAAGCCATCCGAGAATAGAAAAAGCGTGTCTCCGATAGAAACATCGAACTCCTGATCCGTGAAAGGACCTGCATCGAAATAACCACCGATGCTACGTCTGTCTGCTTTGAATTCATAAAGCGTCAGTCCGTTCAGCGATTCGCGTTCAATTCCGTTCTTAAGCTTGTTACGTGTGGCGATCAGTAGCGAATTGTGTGCTCCCGCATAGTTCACCCGTTTGCGTTCGCGACCGATCACGCAGAGCGCTATGTCCATTCCATCGCGCACGCTGCCGCGGCTCTTTTCAAACACCTCCTCCACGTGGTCGCTCAGTCGCTGAAGGATGTCGGATGCCTTGATCAGACCTTCTTCCAAGACGGCCTTGT
>CAMCFW010000356.1 GCA_945874195.1 Chryseobacterium gleum | reverse complement strand
CTCACTGATGCTATCGGCCTTCTCTAACAACAGCGTTGGCCCTATTGTACTCACCATGGTCGTGATCATCGTTTTCACGGTGATCAGCTCTTTCGAGATGAGTTTTTTCGACCCGATCATGCCTTTCCTGTTCACCAATCACATGGGACTGTGGCGCAGACTTTTCTCCGACCCCATTCCAACAGTGGAAATACTCCGATCAGCAGGCATACTTGTGTTGCATTCGTTGATATTCTTCGGCATCACACAATATCATTTTAAGAACAAAGACATCATAGAATAATGAAAAAACTAAGCGCCATTACATTACTGCTAGCTGCCACCAATTTCAGTTGGGCGCAGAATGCCAACGAGATCGTTAAAAAGATCCGAGCCAATTTTGAGCAGATCAAGGACCTCAAATGCGATGTTCAGATGAACTTCGATATTCCAGGCGTGGCCATTGAGAAGATATCCGGAAAGATGTATTACAAGAAGCCGGACAAATTCCGCGTGCAGACCAAAGGTTTGATCTTCCTACCGAAGCAGAATCCGTTTGAGCAGCTGGAATTGCTGGACGACCCCAGTTCATATATCGCCATGTTGGCCGGAGAATCGGTGGTGAACGGCATTTCCTGCCACAACATCAACATCATTCCGAACAACCCCGAAGAATTGGTCATCATGCGAATGATGGTTGGAAAGAAGGATGGACGCATTCACCGATCGGAGCTCACGTTGAAACGCGAAGGCACGGTAACTTACTTCAACACCTACGCTAACGCAACCGATATTCTTCCGCGCGAAATGGAATTCATGGCCGATTTCCGAAGGTTCAAAATGCCGAAAGCCATCAGTGGCGATTTCAGCAGCACACCTGTGCGTGAAAATGAATTGCAAGGGAAATACGAAACGGGCAAGGTGAAAATGGTCATTTCCAATGTGGAATTGAACCGCAAAGTGGACGATAGTGTTTTTACCGATGCGGGATCATGAAGAACATGCTCATCATTGGCGCCAGCTCTGGAATTGGCAAGGCATTGGCACATCAGCTGGCTGCAGCAGGAAACCAAGTTTTCGGCACGTATCATTCCACCCGATCGATGGCATCAGAAAACCTGCAATTCCACGGATTGAATGTACTGGATGATGAATTGGACCTTTCGTTTGTTCCAGACGAATTACATGGATTGGTCTATTGTCCGGGCAGCATCAACCTGAAACCGTTTCATCGCATCAAACCCGATGAGTTTGCAGAAGACCTTCAGTTGCAGACCATCGGTGCCATCAAGGTAATTCAAACGGTTCTACCGAAGTTGAAAGCTGGAAAAGGTTCCATTGTGCTGTTCTCAACCGTGGCCGTGCAACAAGGATTCAATTTCCATGCACAGGTAGCCGTTTCCAAAGGTGCCATCGAAGGATTGACCCGCTCCTTGGCGGCTGAGTTTGCTCCCACAGTTCGGGTTAATTGCATTGCACCATCGCTCACCGATACACGTTTGGCAGAAAAGCTCTTGAACTCGGACCAGAAGCGCGAAGCCAACGCAGAGCGTCATCCGCTGAAACGGGTCGGAACAAGCACCGATATCGCCAATGCTGCGGGCTTCCTCCTTTCGGAAGATAGTTCTTGGATGACCGGCCAAATACTGAAAATTGACGGAGGCATGTCTTCCATAAAAACATAGGACCATGTTCGGACTGTTCAAAAAAAAATCAGAGAAGGAAAAACTCACCGAGAGCTACAACAAGTTGATGCAAGAGGCTTACGAACTCTCCAAGATCAACCGAACTGCCAGTGATAACAAATACGCTCAGGCAGATGCCGTTCTGAAAAAACTGGATAGCTTGCCTTGATGCAGTGCTTATCTGACGTAACATGAAAATTCTACTTACCGGTGCCACCGGTTACATTGGAAAGCGACTACTTCCAATTCTGATCAAAGACGGTCATTCGGTGATCTGTGCTGTGCGCGATGTGAATCGTTTCCCGAAGACCGGCATTTACGCACACCCGAACATTTCCCTTATCGAGATCGATTTTCTGAAACCGCTGCCCAATGAGCAGATGTTGGCCGATATCGATGCCGCCTACTACCTCATCCATTCCATGAGTGCCAGCACCTCCGATTTTGTGAGTTTGGAGGCAAGGTCGGCCCATGCTTTTGTTGAACTGCTGGAGCAGACGAGTTGCAGACAGATCATCTATCTGGGCGGCATTGCCAATCAGAAAGACCTTTCGAAACACCTCGCTTCGCGCGAGAATGTCGAAGCTATTCTGCGCAGTGGTCGCATTCCGGTCACTGCGCTGAAGGCCGGTATCATTGTCGGCTCTGGCAGCGCATCGTTCGAGATCATGCGCGACCTGGTGGAAAAGTTGCCCGTGATGGTCACACCCGCTTGGTTGAACACCAAAAGTCACCCCATTGCCGTTCGAAATGTATTGCAGTTTCTCAATGGTGTGCTGTTGCAGGAACACACCTTCAACAATTCGTTCGACATTGCCGGACCCGAAGTGCTCACCTACAAGGAAATGCTCCTTCAGTTTGGCGAGGTGCGAAAATTGAAACGATACATTTTCACCGTTCCGGTAATGACACCGAGGTTATCTTCCTATTGGTTGTATTTCGTAACGGCCACTTCCTACAAATTGGCTGTTAATCTTGTCGATAGCATGAAGATAGAAGTGATAGCCAAACCGAATGGTCTGGCCAAAGAACTGAACATCGACCTCATTCCATACAAGGATGCTGTGAACATGGCCTTTCAACGCATTGAGCAGAACAATGTGGTTTCCAGCTGGAAAGACGCATTGGCATCCAGCTTTGATAATGACACGCTTCGAAATTACATTCACGTACCTGTTAACGGTTGCTTTGTAGACCATAGAACCGCCACATTCGATAGAACCATGGATGAGATTAAGGATAATCTGTGGTCAATTGGCGGAGAAAGAGGCTGGTACTACGGCAATTGGCTTTGGAAACTAAGGGGTATCTTGGACAAACTGGCCGGTGGCGTTGGACTGAGAAGAGGTCGCAGAAGTCCGACCGAGATCGTTTCTGGAGAAGCGATCGACTTTTGGCG
>CAMCFW010000355.1 GCA_945874195.1 Chryseobacterium gleum | reverse complement strand
ACGACCACGGACTGCATCCACAGTTTCAGATAATTGCCCACAATCAGTTCCTTGCAATGGCCATCCAGTTCGGGCTTCTTGGCGGGATTTGGTTCCTATTCGCAACCTATTATCCGCTGCGGAATTACCGGAAAGACCATCTTTATCTGGTGTTTCTGGTGCTGATAACCGTTTCTTACTTGGGCAATACAACGCTCGACACCCAGTCGGGGGTCACATTCTTTGCGTTCTTCAATGCGCTTTTGATCGTCAGGAATGAATATGATTGAGCAAAACTTAGACCCCATGTGCCACCCGATAAACAGCACCTGTCGGATCTGCCAAAATTCTATTGGTAATACAGCCTATCGCACTCGCGAAATGATGTACGGGCTGCGCGATGAGTTCGACTATTTTCAGTGTAGCGTGTGCAATTGTTTACAGATTGCGGAATTTCCGCTGAACATGTCGCGCTTCTATGGCGATTCCTACTACAGTTTCAACGCGTATGATGGCAAGAAATTCAAGGGCCCACTAGGGTCGATAAAGCGCGTTCTATATACCAAAATGATCACAGGAAGGCCAATGGTCAAACGGTTGGTGGGGCTTTTCACCGGGCCAAATGACTATGGCATATTCGATGGGATGGATGTTTCCAGCGATACGCGTATTTTGGATGTGGGCTGTGGCAACGGACGCAGCTTTCTTTATCCACTGGCAGAGATCGGCTTCAAACACGTGCAAGGCTGCGACCCTTACCTGAAGGAACCTATTGTTTACCGCAATGGTCTTCGGATCAACAACACAAGCATCCATAATATGTGCGAAGCCTTCGATATTATCACCTATCACCATTCGTTTGAGCACATTGAGGATCCTCTTGAAAACCTCGAAAAGGCGTTTTCCCTTCTTTCTGAGGGGGGAGTATGTGTTGTCAGAATCCCTACGGTGTCATCGTTTGCATGGGAGCACTATCGTACCGATTGGGCTCAACTGGATGCGCCACGGCATTTTTTCTTGCATTCGATTGAAAGTATGCGGCTGCTGGCAAAAAAATCGGGATTCGAACTGACCAATGTGGTCTATGATTCCACGCATTTTCAGTTTTCAGGAAGTGAAAAATATCGGAATGACACCCCATTGTCGGCCCCAAGGATAAAAGGGATTTTCAAATTCGTAGAACGAAAACTCAAGAAATTTCAATACACACGAATGGCTGAACGGCTCAATCGCGAAAAGAAAGGCGATCAGGCTTGTTTCTTTCTCAAGAAAACCACAGCTTCAATCTATCCTTGAGGTTCGGGCTTATTCTCTTTTCAGGAAGTGGCCCAGCGTAGGTTTCGCCCTGCTTCAGCACTTCCTTCACAAACCAAGACGAACTGACGCCCCATTTTTTCAAGAATGTGGTCTTTCCGTCATTCATTTTCACACGTCCTGTTGACCTCGACATGAAATGATATGTGCGGCTTTCGCCCAAACCCATGAAGACACGGACGTCTTCCTTCCATAGTTTCATGCTAACATCAGGATCGGAATACAATCCCGGGCTGAATTCCTCACCATAGCCACCGATCGCTTTCCACATGCTGCGGTGCATGGCATTCGGAGGCCACGTGCTGCCGCTCCAATCGGGTTTCACCATCTGTGGCAGGGCCGCCAACAGTTCCGGTTCTTTGAATTCTGAAGGCGTTTTTCCGAATGGGAATGGCGCAAGAACACATTTGTTTCCCGTGTATTCCGGCTCGATCATGGTCGAACTGAGATAGAATCTTTCGTGACCGATCCGCCCGATCTCCTCGATCAATGGCCCATCCCAGTTCGGACAGGCGTACATGTCGTCATTCATGTAGCAGATAATGTCCTTGGTGGAGATGTCGAAGAGGGCATTCAAGGCTGTGCAAACGCCCACATTCTTTTTGGAATGGATGAATCGGATGTTCTCCTGCCCACACCATTCGGCCGTTCCGTCAGTCCCCTCATTCACATAGACCAGTATCTCGTGTTGTTCCACAGAATTCCTGCGAATGCTATCCACGCAGCATTTCAGAAAATCAATGTTGTTCCAAGTGGGTATGAGTATGGAGAACTGCATCAACCCTGATCCTTTGCCAAATAATAGAGCTTGATGTACTTGAGGAACGTGCCGTAGCCGGAGATGAGCGCGATGGTGAATCCTTCCATCCCGTCCAAAAATCCAAGTTTTACGAAATACATCTTATTGAACTTCAACCACGGATTGAACAACAGGTTGAGCATATTGGCGCGCTTTCCGTTGGCGAAAAGTTCGTTGGCTCCAAGCGTGGAATAGGTGTCGGCCCGCTTCACGTGATCGCTTACAGAATGATAGCTGTAGTGAAGCAGGTCGCCTTTCAGTTTGCGAACACTGCTGGGATCTACGGTCAGCCTTTCGTGCACTTCTCCTTGCCAGTCGTCCTTTGTGCGGTTGAACATTCTGACCTTGGTGTCGGGATACCAGCCCGAATGACGGATCCATCGGCCACAGTAGTTGGTCAATCGGTTGAACGAGAAATCATGGCCCTTTCCGTTCTCCTTTTCGTTCAGAATGGAACGTTTCAATTCTTCAGAAATGGCCTCGTCCGCGTCTATCGACAGGATCCAGCCGTTGCTGGCCAACCCGTTGCCGTAGTTCTTCTGTTTGCTATATCCTTTCCATTCGCGCTGATGAAACTGAATGCCAAGTCCCTTGCAGATGCTTGGGGTGGCATCGGTCGAAAAACTGTCGACCACCACGA
The DNA here is from genome assembly GCA_945874195.1 of Chryseobacterium gleum. GTDB lineage: Bacteria > Bacteroidota > Bacteroidia > UBA10329 > UBA10329 > UBA10329. The sequence goes on along the minus strand of CAMCFW010000355.1, from coordinate 331 downwards.
TCTCATCGGCCACGCCTTGGAGCGAAGCGATGCAACGCTTGATGTTGCGGGCTTCGTTGTAGGTGATGATTACGGCCGTGAGTTTTCTCATATTCTGAAAGCCTGCCGATTGAACTATCGTGACTTGTTTTCCAATTCGATCGTGTAAAGAACCGTTTTCTTCACCTCAGTATCAAGCGGGACTCCGGCCCAAAACGCATTGCGCCTGATCTTATTCATCCAGAACTTGTCATTCCTGATCTTCATTTCCAAGGATTCAGAAGCACTCAATGGCGCGAATAGGGCATTCGCAGTAACATAACGAATCACTGGCCCGTCAACTAAAGTGTAC
>CAMCFW010000354.1 GCA_945874195.1 Chryseobacterium gleum | reverse complement strand
AGCGATTGGACATGCTCGATCTGATGGGGATTTATCTGAAGACATCAAATACTGTTGGGTCGGCAGCGCTAAGCGAGGCCACGCTCGTTGACATGTTCAAGAATCAGAATGCCCCTTTTGCAGGCCAGACCTTCGGCAAGGATCTGTTTTCAAAGTGTTTTCCGCCAGATACCTTACTCTTCTTACAACTGTTACAAGATGCGGCTGATGCCAGCACGTCTACGGTTACTGCATCAAATGGCCTGGCGGGAGTGCAGACCGTTGGAAGCGCAGATCCTACGAAGGGCTATAGAGTGAACGAGAATGGACTTGAGCTTACCCAGGTCATCCTGAAAGGATTGATGGGTTCAGTCTTCTATTACCAAGCAATGGAGGTTTATCTTTCAGAAGAACGGATGGGAACCACTGGAAACGATAATCTGGAGACCGGTGAGAACTATACGGCCATGGAACATTATTTTGATGAAGCGTTCGGCTATTTTGGAGTTCCTACGGATTTTCCGTCTGCGGCCACCTTGGAAGACGCCCGGTTCTGGGGCGAATACTGTAATAGTAGGAACGAGACACTATATCCAGGTATCAATGATGAGTTATCACTTGCATTCCGAACGGCACGGGTCGCTATCACTGCAAAGGACTATGAAGCCCGTGATGCGGCCATTCAGATCATAGCGCAAAAATGGTCAATTGTAATTGCAGCAAGCGCGGTCAGTTATCTGGAACAGGCTTTATCCACTGCCGGAACGCCAGAGTACAAACGTCATCATGTAATGAGCGAAGCCATCGGGTTCATGTTGGCCCTTAAGTATCATTTCAACGGAGGCAACTCGAAGTATCCGCCTCATTTTGCCCACAATCATGTCACTAGTGCTTTAGAGGAAGTAGGTCTCACTACCAACCTTTATGAAGTGACCGATCAGCAAATTCAAGACGCTATTGACCATCTTAAAGAAGCATTTCCGGCAGGAGAGATCAAATGAGAAAAATCGCATTACTAATATTGATGGCAGCTTTGGGCGTTGGTTGCAACAGGCCCATTGAACCGATAAACTGCGACTTCAATGAGCAGGAAATGTTGGTCAACTACGCTGACGGCATCATAATTCCAAGATTTGATGAGTTGAATTTGAGTTTGTTCCTCTTGGAATCGAGCATTCAGCAATTCGGGTCAACACCAACTGTCGATCTCTTGAACGAGGCCCGCATCGCTTATGGCCTGGCTTACCAGCAATATCAGGAATGCAGCATGTTCTCGTTCGGACCCGCGCTCATCGGTGGGGTATCGTTCCGAGAAAGGTTCAACACCTTTCCGTGCAACGAGGCAACCATCAACGACAACATTCAAAATGGAACAACCGTGGCATCTGCCCCTAGGTCGGCAGCTGGTTTTCCAGCTATCGATCTTCTGCTTTTCGGAGTACCTGGAACTTCAGACAGCGATCTCATTGCGTTGTTCACTTCCGACCCTAATGCCGCAGTTCGACTCGCCTACCTGACCGCGTTGGTTGCAGAGTTGAAATCCACAACCAATGGCATTGTCAATGGTTGGTCTGCTTCGGGTGGTAACTATCGCGATGCTTTTGTCGAGAATGTAGGAACGGCCGAAGGAACCTCCATCAGTCTGCTGGTAAACGAATTCAACTTTGATTTCGAGACCTTGAAGAATTTTAAGTTCAAGATCCCACTGGGTAAATACAATGGAGGTGTTGTTCTTCCAGCACAAGTTGAGGCATACTATTCGGGAGGTAGCATTGTGTTGGCTGAACGTCAGCTGATGGCATTCAAAGAAATGTATGAAGGCAATGGCAGTAACGGTAGCAACGGTGTGGGCCTATATGAGTATATGGCATGTTTGCAGACCAAAGCTGCGAACGGAGATCTGCTGGCCGATGCAATCAACGATCAATTTCAACTCATTGCGTCAAGCCTTTCGGCCATTCCAGCGCCACTTTCGCAATCGTTGGTTTCGAATAAGCCGTTGGTTGAAACGGCTTATTCGAATTTGCAGATGATGGTCCCGTTGATCAAATACGAGCTGACCTCTGCCTTGGCCGTTCAGATCAGTTATCAGGATAATGATGGGGATTGACACCCGATGATCTGAAAATGCGGTCCACTGTTCTTGTTTTCTGTGTGGCCCTGTTGCTTTTTACACAGCAACAGGGCTTCGCGCAGGTTACCATCAAGGGGCAGGTGGTCGATTCTGGGAAGAATCCCTTATTCGGAGCAGTGGTTCATCTGGAAGGCGTTGCCGACAATTTCTCGACAGATGACAAGGGGCAGTACAAAATTTCGGGTCTTTCATCCGGCCCCAAGAAACTCACATTTTTTCAGCCTGGATTCAAAACGCAAGAAGTGACGGTCGATCCGAAAAATGGTGTTGTCGTGCTGAACATCTTTCTTGAGCCATTGTCGCTCGACCTGAACAGCGTAACCGTTTCTGGAGCAAAGGAGGAAGCAGAGGTAATGACCCGATTGCGTTCGGTGGAAGGAGTGGCCATTTACGCAGGGAAGAAGACTGAAGTGATACAGGTTTCGGCCATGAACGCGAACCTGGCCGGAAACAGGGCGCGCCAGATATTCGCACAGGTTGCAGGTTTGAACATATGGGAATCGGACTGCGCTGGAATTCAGATCGGAGTGGGAGGTAGGGGGCTTAGCCCGAGCCGTACGGAGAACTTCAACACCAGACAGAACGGCTACGACATTGCAGCCGATGCACTTGGTTACCCCGAAAGTTATTATTCGCCACCCATGTTGGCCATAGAGCGTGTTGAGATCGTTCGGGGGGCGGCATCGTTGCAATATGGCCCGCAGTTTGGAGGGCTGCTCAATTTTGTGGTGAAGGAGGGGCCCGATAGCGCTAAGGTCCAATCAGAGAGTGTTCAATCGATAGGTGCGTATGGCATTTTCGACTCTTACAACGCGGTGGGCGGCACCATCGGTCGCTTCAATTATTACGCATTCCTTCAATATCGAATTGGCAATTGTTGGCGGTGCAATTCAGAATTCAAGAATTACACGGCTTATGCCGCTTTGAAATATACGAGCAAGAAAGGAACCAGCAT
>CAMCFW010000353.1 GCA_945874195.1 Chryseobacterium gleum | reverse complement strand
AGCAAGGTGGCCAACCAGAAACTAGGGATCGAATAAAGGATGAACAACACCACGGTGCTGATCCTATCGAAGCGAGACCCTTTGTGCACTGCCGAGCGGATGCCTAACGGAATACTTACCAGATAGCCTAATATGACAGATACCAATGTGAAAAAGAACGACCAGAATATCTTAATGGCAATGACGTCTTGAATCGGCATTTTGGTGGTGTACGAAGTCCCGAAATCGCCCCGAACGATTCCTTTGGTGAACTCCGAACCCTTTCCTGTTAGCCAATTTCCATCACCGAAAATCCATCGATGATATTGGTTCAAAGGATAGAAATTGAGCACCGGAACATACTTCTTCCAAGGTGTTGCGGTGGTTTCCACCTCATCGTAATTGGCAACCATCGCCTCGAATTTCTGGCGGAAAGGTTGCATGTAGGGCGCTTCGTACAATTTGGCCAACTTCTCAATCTTTGACCGGATGACCACAGCATCGTAAGTTGCCTTCAGCGAAGAAGTTTCAAAATAGCTTTCATTCACAGCCCGTTTCACTTCATCTATGGCCGCATTGCCCACCATGGCGCTATCGATCTTCAGAGTAGAATGGGCGGCATTGAGCGCATCGATAGACCCAAAATAAACGCTGATCTGCTCCCAATTGCCGAACTGCGAGGTTAGGCGTTCTAACGCTTCACGCTCGTTGCGATCGTAGATGAGGTAAAGTGTATCGCTTTGAGAAAGCGAACTCAAACTGAAATAGAAAATAGGAAGGTCGAGCCCCAACTTTCTGTTCCAGAACTGTTTCTGTTGAACCTGATTGGCTGTTTGGCTTCCGACCTCGCCCCCACTCTGTGCGGCCACCACCATCCGTTCCACCGGATCGCCCGGGGCCGAGATCATGATAACGAAACCTAGCAAGGTGATCGCCACCAAGGTCGGAACGAAGATCAGAACCCTGCGAAGAATGTATTTGAGCATGCCTTGTCGCGGACCTTTCTATCAGTTTGATGCGGCAGGGGCTGCAGCGCTTGTTGGAAGCAACTTCCACGAGTTGATCAGAACACCTGGACGTTCAAAATACATGTCGCCATTGCCGAATCGCTTGTGAATGATATTCCTTCGGGTTGATGCCCACATGAACACGTAGGGTTGTTCATCATAGATCATTGCTTGAAGTTGCTTCACCATCGGGTGGCGCAAGTTATCGTCTAGCGTGTATTTGATGGAATCGATCAGCGCATCGCTTTCAGCATTTCCAAAACCTGTGTAGTTCGAACCTTTAGAGGCCCAAGACGATGAATGCCAGATCTGGGTAAAATCTTCTGGCACAGAAGAACCCGCCCAAGCTGCCAACATGGCATCGAACTTATGGTTACGGGCCAGATCATAGTGAACCGCGAAATCAAGTGGTGTGATGTTGCACTTGATACCTGCTTCATAAAGACCTTCTGCTATCATCTGCGCCTGATCCTTCCACTGAACCTGAGTGGTCATGTAGTTCAAGTTGAACTCGAACTGCACTTTCTTCCCATCGATCACTTTATCGCGGATGTTATTGCCATCGGTATCCTTCCAACCCGCGGCATCTAGCAACTGCTTGGCGCCGTCCAGATCCCTCTCAATAAGTACAAGGTCGGAATTGTACTCGGCCTTGAGCGGAGAAACCGGGCCCACCATCCGTGTGCTCTTTCCTTTGTTCAATACCTGATTCAACTCATCAACCGATATGAGCATGGCAATGGCCCTACGAACGCGCTTGTCGTCAAAGAACTTCTTGTGCTCCACTCCATCTGGCCGACCATTGAAGGCCATGTAAGAGTAATTGTACGTGTTTGTGAATCGCGAATGGTAGTTCTCGTTGAACACCGGATCGGCCTGAAGTTCAAGAACCTTATCCGTGGCCATTTCTGTCGAACCGTCCAACGCTTGCGTCTTGAATTCCAATCCCTGCGAATTGGCATCGGTGTTTATCTTGAAGATGATCTTCTCTGGATGGGCCTGCTGATAAACGGTCGGTTCGGCCAACTTGCTTGTCCAGTGGTCGGTCTTACGCACCAAGGTGTATGACTGACCCGGTTTCCAATCTTCGAAACGGTATGGCCCCATTCCCACCAGATGCTTCGGATCGCGGCTATATTTGGCATCGTTGAACTCGGTCGCCCATGCGTTCAGGTCCTTTGCAGCATCCTTATTGAATTTAGGGTCATCGAACTGGGCAAAGGTGTATTTGCGAAGCGTCTTGTTCTTATCCCAATAGCTTTCCTGCATCAGCGGATAATCCGTCAGAAAAACGATGTTCTGAATATATTTCTTCTTCATCACCAAGGTGAACTTGCGCGGATTTGCGGCATCAACCACTATATCCAGCAAGTTTTCGAGGTATGGCTTGGCGTGAGGATTATTCGTCAGCGGACACTTGTTGGCTTTGAAGGTGTAGATCACATCTTCAACCGACAGTTGAGTGCCATCGTCCCACCTTGGTTCATCGCGAAGTTCGTAGGTGAACTGAAGCTCATCGGCCGAAACGGTCGGTGGGCCCTTTACCACATCTGGCCTTGCGCCTTTCAATTCTACGATATCGCTGGCCATCACATAATGCTGTGTATAGCCAAGGATCCAGGTCCTGCTGGCCGAATTCCCATTGGTAGGATGCATGTCGTCCGGTTCACCGATCACGTGATAGATCACCACATTCTCCTTGCTCCAATCAGCCTTGAATTCAGTGGCATCCTCCACATCAATATAAGTAAGCTCTCCGGCCTCGGCCACTTTCGAATCGGCATCTGTGCTGGCAGGATCGCCTGTCCCACAAGATGAAAGACAAAGAATGGCCACACCGATGGTGGTCAGACCAATGAACTCGTTTCGGATAGATTTCAGCTTCATTTCAGAATAAGATTTTAATGAGGTGTGCAAATATAGCATTAGCCCGCACTTTTGCCTCACAGAACCGAACTCGGCCCATCTGGCAAACGTGATATGCGAAATGCCCCGATTTAGTTGTTGCGGGAAATAAAACTATTGATACTTTTGCAGCCCGCTCTCAAAAGGTGTCAATGCACCTTTTAAATAGTAGGTTCTTTACACAATAG
>CAMCFW010000352.1 GCA_945874195.1 Chryseobacterium gleum | reverse complement strand
ATGTGACAGATGCTTACAATTCCTTTGACGAAACTAGCTACCCGAACATTACACCTGGCCCTTATCCTGCTGGGGCCTGGTCAGACCTTCCGCTTACGGTTAATCATCTGACCGATGATTACATTCAGGCGGCACATCGTTGGGTTGTTGACCGTTTCTGGATCATTGATGCGGCCAATATCGGGGAAGGTCAGGGAGGTTATGCCGTTAAGCCACGAATTGAATATGTTTTCAAATATGATCAGGCCGAAGTTGCTGCACCGAACCACATTGTCGAATCGAACTTGATCGCACAACGATACAACCACACTCTCGACAAATGGGGAGATTGGTTGTATGGTGTTCCTTCTGTGATCACGAATGCGGGTGCAAACACTACCACCATTCAAATTGCACAGGATGCTTCCACTTGGACCGAAGACATGTATCCTGTTTGGACCTTGGTGGACAACAGCGATCCGCTTCCAATTGAACTGGTTCGTTTTGTAGGGCAGTGTGGCGGAGGTAAGATCGACCTTTCTTGGACCACTTGGACTGAAACAAACAATGATTTCTTTACCCTAGAAAGGAGTAATAATGGTGTTGATTTCGAAGTGGTGGATGTAATTGCAGGAGCAGGAAATAGCAATCAACCGATCAGCTACTCAGTTACTGATGAGCAACCATACGGTGGAACTTCATACTACAGATTGAAAGATACCGATACAGGAGGAAAATCGAGCTATTCTGAGGTGATCGCTATTTCGTGTGGAACCGATGGAAACGACTTCAATTATGTGAATGCGTATGATGTGGATCAAACCGATATCGTAGTAGAATTCACGGCTGCCGAGAATGAAGACTTCACCATCATGCTATATGATGCAAGCGGAAAGCGTGCACTCGATTTCGGTGGCGTTGCAATAGATGGAATGAATAAGGTGAAATTGCCTGCTGGCGACCTTGCAAGAGGAGTGTATATCATCAACCTTTCAAACGCTCAACGTAATTTCAGCAAGCGGGTCATGCTTCACTGATCGACACCAAGAACTTAGGAAATGGAGAAAGGAGAACTTAGGTCCTCCTTTTTTATTTTGAGCGGATGTGATCTGCAAAAGCCCTCACCCATAGCGGGTCATCGTTCAAACTTGGAACCAATTGGATCTTCTCGCCACCATGATGTTCAAATATTTCCTGATACTCTGAACCAATCTCAATCAGTGTTTCAAGACAATCTGCCACGAATGCGGGTGAGAATACGAGCATCTTTTTGACTCCTTGCTTAGCTTTTTCGGCTACAACCTTGTCCGAATAAGGTTTGATCCATTTATCATCTAGTCTTGATTGAAAGGCGACCGTATATCTATCTGGGGTCAATCCCAGTCCGGCAGCGATCAGCTTGGTCGATTCGTAGCAAGTGGCCTTGTAGCAGAACTGATTGTCGTGCGACACACCATGCTCACAATCGTGGTCAGAACACAGACCTTGGTCATAGACCTTGTCAAGTTGGCGAATTGGAAGACCGTGATAACTGAAGAGTACGTGGTCAAAAGAATTGAGGTCAAACTCCTTGCCTCTTCGCACAAAACCGTCAACATATCCTTGTAGATCGTAGAACTGATTGACAAACACCATTTCTGGAATGGCCCACCATTTTGAGGAAATGCGCATTACTTCCTCGATGCACGTTCCGGTTGAAGAGGATGCATACTGAGGATACATCGGCACCACAATGATCTTCTTGAGATTGTTTCTTCGGAGTTTTTCCAATCCGACCTGCACAGAAGGATTCTGATAGCGCATGGCGATTTCAACCTGATACGAAGGGCCGAGCTCGGCCTGAATTCCTTGTTTGAAATTCTCGCTATGCATGAGAAGCGGAGAACCTTTTTCGGTCCACATCTGCTGATAGATCTTGGCCGATTTGGGCGCGCGGAACGGAACGATGATGGCATTGACCAGTATCTTTCTCGCGAGCCAAGGAATATCAATGACCCGAGGATCATTAAGAAACTCCGAAAGATACTTACGTACATCGCTCACTTTTGGTGAATCGGGTGTACCGACATTCATCAAAAGAACCCCAATTTCAGGTTTCATGGTTTCTGGAACAGCCAATTTTGGTTCCTATTACATATGTATGGACCGATCGGCTGTCGCCGACAAACAGGCTTCCTTCAATGCCTCAGTGTAGGTGGGATGCGCATGAGAAATTCGCGCAATGTCTTCGGCCGAGGCTCTGAATTCCATTGCCACCACTGCCTCGGCAATCATATCGGCTGCACGAGCGCCTATCATGTGAACGCCAAGAATCTCGTCTGTTTCCTTATCAGCCAAAACTTTCACAAGTCCATCCATGTCCATGCTTGCACGCGAACGCCCCAATGCCCGCATGGGAAATGAACCCACCTTATAATTTACGCCTGCCTCCTTCAATTGCTCCTCGGTCTGACCAACAGCGGCTACTTCCGGCCAAGTGTAAACCACTCCAGGGATAAGGTTATAGTCAATATGTGGTTTCTGTCCAGCGATCACCTCTGCAACCATTACGCCTTCTTCTTCGGCCTTGTGGGCCAACATGGCGCCTTTAATGACATCGCCAATGGCATAGATGCCAGCAACGGCCGTTTGCAAATGACCGTCAACCGTAATGCGACCACGCTCATCCACCTTCAACCCGGCATTTTCGAGGGCCAGACCTTCCGTATAGGGTTTTCTTCCCACGGAAACCAGGCAGTAATCTCCTTCAAGCACCAGCTCTTTTCCTTTGGCATCATCGGCCTTCAGGGTAACGGTCTTGCCTTTTGCAGAAACGGCTTTCACCTTGTGACTGAGGTAGAATTTCACACCTTCCTTCTTCAATACTTTCAATAGTTCCTTACCCAAGGTCCGGTCCATTGTTGGAATAATGCTGTCCATGTATTCAACCACCGAAACTTCGGCACCCAAACGAGCATAGACCGAACCCAACTCTAACCCGATGACGCCACCACCTACTACGATCAGGTGTTTCGGAACTTCGGACAGACATAAGGCCTCTGTAGAGGTGATGACCCGCTTTTTATCGATGGTGATAAAAGGCAGCGATGATGGTTTTGAACCAGTGGCGAT
>CAMCFW010000351.1 GCA_945874195.1 Chryseobacterium gleum | reverse complement strand
CGGATCGATCAGCATTTATCCGAATCCGGTGGTCGATGAGCTGCGAATTGACGGTCTGAATTCTACCATCAAGAATGTTTCGGTGTTCAATTCCGAAGGTAAGTTGGTCTTGGAAAGATCAACTCCATCAAGGACCATCGATGTCAGCGGACTCTCATCGGGCATCTATCAAGTTATGGTTGCTGCCGAAAAAGGACTGTTCTCAAGCTCGTTTATCAAGAACTGACCCTCGCTTTAATGTTCAGATAATGAAAAGCCCACCCCGTTCAGGAGTGGGCTTTTGCTTGCTATCACCTCGTTCTTCTTCCTTGGTTATTGCTTCACGATCTTTCGGGTAAACTGCTTATCTCCTTGGGCGATTATCAGGAAATAAACCCCGTTAGGCTGCGAACCAATGTCAATGCTGTTTGAATATTGACCATCAAAATTATTGAGCAGCTCTTCATGCACTTTTCTTCCCATACCATCAAAAACAATCACACGCGTATTTGCTTGTTCGGGAAGTTCGAAATCAAGTTGAAATTGTCCGTTGCTCGGGTTGGGTGAGAATTCAATCCTGCTAATGCCCAGTTCCTTTCCGAAATCGACCTTGGCAGGGGCGGCTAGCACCGCTTCTTCCTCCTTGGTGCAGTCTTTTAGTTCAATTACCACGTTAACTTCTTTGGTTACGATAGAACCAGACCTGTCTGACGGAGCACGTTTGTCTGAATCGAAGTGAATGATGCGTTTGGCATGTGGTGCATCGGCACGTTTTCCCAATTTTCCCGACACCGTGCTGATCTTCTCATCTCGCTCGAACTCAATGCTAATAGCATCTCCGGCTTTCTTTGAAGAAATGACCTCGGCCAACTGCGCGAAGCTGTTCACTTTTTTTCCGTCCAATTTCAGGATGCGATCGTCAGCTTTCAGACCCATCTTTTCGGCTGCGCTTGTTTCGATCACCTTGCCCAACACCACTCCAGTGACATCGGCCGATTCGTCTTTGGGTGTCACCCCAAGAAAAGCTGCGTTATCGTCAGTATGAACATCGAAGTCGTAATTGAAATGACCGTTTTCGTCCAACAGTTCCTTTAACTTCTGTTCATCAATATTGCCGTTTTGAAAGAATTGATCTCTTCCGTTGAAATCGTGATGAAAATTAAAGGGGATTTCTGTCTTGGTTTCGCCCAATTCCACTTCAATAACATTCACCTTTCCATCCCGTAAGTAAGAAACTTTAACTCTATCCCCGACCTTATAGGTTCCGATCACTTCGCGAAGCTGAACATCAGTATCGATGGCCGTGTCATTTATCTTCATGATGACGTCTCCTTCTCTCAGGGACGCTTTTTCGGCAGCGCTACCTTCAACTATAGAGGTTACCAAGGCCCCTTTCACGTTGCCCTTGCCTTCATACGATGAGATGTAGACTCCCAACATGGGACGTGGCGAACACTTGACGTTTGGGTCGAACCAATCGAATTCGTCAGTTTCGGAGCCGAAAACAAGAACGTCAATGTTCTTCTGGTCATTTTCCTTCGTTTCCTTTCTTACCCTTATCTCGAGTTTCTGACCCGTGCCTCTAATGTCAAGATCATCCATTACGTCCAGATCCTTTAGAATCTGATGGATATCCTCGCCTTCCGAAGCATCAACCTCTTTGCTGATCTTGGTGACCTTGCCATTTTCAATGACCTCGATGTCGATCGTCAGTTTCTGTTTCCTGCTCTCTGTATCAGCTTCTTGCGCCAAGGCGAAGGTGAAAAGACCAGCCACCAATAGACTGGTTATCGTACTGAATTGAAATAGTAGATTGACCTTTTTCATGATGTATGAGTTTATGGTTCACCCAAAATTAATTGTTGAAAGAATACACAAATGTTAGTAAGTGTTAACGAACGTTAAAGTGTGTTGAAGGAGAATACCGATGTGGTGAACTCTGCTTCAAAGGGTCACTTCTCCAATTTCAATCCAAGGTGATGGAAAACGAACGACCAAACATCGGCACTTTCGTCAATGGTCTTTGAAAGCGGTTTTCCTGCACCATGGCCTGCATCGACATCAATTCTGATCAGGACCGGATCGCTGCCCGATTGCTTGGCCTGCAATTCTGAAATGAATTTGAATGAGTGGGCCGGAACTACGCGGTCATCGTGATCGGCTGTGGTGACCAATGTGGCGGGGTATGCCTGTTCTTTGATGTTATGCAATGGCGAATAGGCATAAAGTGCCTCGAATTCCTCGGGATCTTCGCTTGAGCCATAATCTCCTGTCCATGCCCAACCGATGGTGAACTTATGGAACCGGAGCATATCCATTACTCCGACTGCGGGCAGCGCCACTTTGAATAGGTCTGGGCGTTGGGTCATGCAGGCACCTACCAGCAGCCCTCCATTGCTTCGACCAGAAATGGCCAACTGACCTGAATTCGTGTATTTTTCTTTGACCAGATATTCAGCCGCGGAAATGAAATCGTCAAAAACGTTCTGTTTCTTCAGTTTGGTTCCGGCCAAATGCCACTCTTCGCCATATTCGCCTCCACCGCGCATGTTGGCCTGTGCATAGATTCCTCCATTCTCCAAGAAAACCAATCTATCGGCAGAAAAACCAGGGTTGATATTGATATTGAAACCGCCATAGCCATAAAGCAGGCATGGGTTTTCTCCATTTAATTCTAGACCCTTTCGGTGAACAATGAACATGGGCACCTTAGTTCCGTCCTTGCTAGGGTAAAACACTTGCCTCACTTCATATTTCTCTGGATCAAAATCAACGCTCGGTGCCTTGAAAACCTCCGACAGGCCACTTTCCATCTGATATTTGAAAATGGTGGTGGGATATGTGAACGAGGTGAACGAATAGAACGCGATGTTCTCATTCCTATTTCCACTGAAACTGGCAGTTCCCTTGCTTGGAAACTCAATGGAACGGATGAGTTTGCCGTCCATTCCATGAATGTTCAATTGAGACGAAACGTCTTTCAGATAAGAAGCAACGATCTTGCCTCCGGCCAGTTGGACCCCTTCGAGCACCTGTTCCTGTTCTGGAATAACCACCGCCCAGTTTTCGGGAGCAAAGTTCTTTGTATCGATACTCACAACCCTGTAATTCGGT
>CAMCFW010000350.1 GCA_945874195.1 Chryseobacterium gleum | reverse complement strand
GGAACGAATCCCCTTTTTTTGTCTGATAATTTGAGATCAACGCTCATCATATTTCTCATCGCTCTGCAAAGCGCGTCCGGGCAGGCCCAAAGCTTTTCGGTGAACGAGAAACATCAGCGTGCCTATGCCTTTCTCCTCAATCTGGAATTTGAGAAGGCCAACGTGCTCATTAACGAACTGAGGGCCGCCAACAAGCAAGATATTGGCCCGATATATCTGGAAGACCTTTCGGACTTCCTATTCATCGTGGTGACTGAGGACCGCGCCCAGTTTGAACTTCGAAAAACTAAGATGGCCGACCGTCTGAAGCAGATCGGAAAGCTACCCGATTCTTCGCCATACAAATTACTTTCTGTAGGCGAGATTCACCTGCATTGGGCATTTTCCATGATGCGATTCGGAGAATATCTGAGCGGTGCACGCGAGATCAACAAAGCGTTTCACGCTCTTGAAAGCAATACCAAGAAATTCCCTGATTTTCTAGCCACATACAAAAGCATGGGGCTTCTGCATACGCTTATCGGCACTGTGCCCGACAACTATAAATGGGCCACAAAACTAATGGGGGTGGATGGCACCATTGAGCAAGGTATTGCCGAAATGGAATTGGTGATCAAGCGTTCTGAAGGGAAAACAGAGCTTAAGAATCTTAGAAAAGAGACTCTGTTTCTAGTAAGTTTTCTGCACATCAACTTGCTGAACGATGCCAGCGCGCTCCGTAAAATTGAGCAGAAGCTGCAATCAGAGACCGGTCCGCTGATGGACTTTTCCAAAGCCAGTCTGATGAGTGAAATGGGAAGAACCAACAATGCCATCGATCTTATTCAAAATTCCACTAAGACCAACAGCGGGTTTCCTTACCTGAATTATCTGCTGGGAGAAATGAAACTTGCAAGGATGGATGCCGATGCAGATAAGCCCCTTTTGAAATATGTGAATTCGTTCAAGGGAAACAGCTATCTTAAAGCAGCGTATCAAAAGTTGGCGTGGCATGCGCTACTTGTTCAGAAGAGTCCAGAAAAGTATAGTTCATATATGAAACAGGTGGAAGCTGTTGGCAGCACCATGCTTGATGAAGACAAGATAGCTCAAAAAGAATTTGAATCGGGAGTTATTCCGAACCGGGTGCTTCTTATGGCAAGATTACAGTTTGATGGAGGTTTCCTTCAACAGTCGCTTTCAACTTTGATCAGCTCAAAATCAAGTGAATTGACGACAGAAGACGACCGATTGGAATTCACTTACCGCTTGGGCAGGATACATGACGAAATGGGCAACGAGAAGGAAGCCGTTTCCTACTACATGACGACCATAAAGAACGGGGCAGACAGCAAACGTTATTTCGCTGCAAATTCTTCGTTGATGCTAGGAAAGTTATATGAGAAGCAGGGAGAAAAGGCCAAAGCGATTAAAGCATTTGAGGCCTGTTTCAACTTCAATAATTCAGAATATAAGAACAGCATTGGCCAGAAGGCCAAGGCCGGAATACTTAGGCTGAAGGGCTAGAATCTGAATCCTACCGTGGCAATGATGCTGTGATCCAGTGTTATTGTTGAAGCAAGTTCGGTATAGTTAGCATCGTAGACCTCGTAGACACCCACAGAACGATGAAGGCTGTAAGTCAGGTCGGTGAAAAACCGCTCCAACTTATAGCCCAGTCCGAATGAATAACGAGTGTTGTTAAAATCATAGGCACCAGAGAATGGGTCGCCATTCATAGCAAAACCTGCCCGCAAACTGATCGGGTTGATTCGCCATTCGGTGCCCACACGGATATTTCCTGCCCAATGAAGTCGGTTTTTAACATTCGCATTTTCGGTATCAAAGGCATAGCCTCGCGACCTGAACTTGGCCAAAGCATAATTGACATATTCATATTCGGCCGATATCAGCCCCACTTTTCCAATGACGAAGGCCAAACTTCCGATCGCTCTGAATGGCGTTTGTAACCGATAGCCGAATGCCCCGTCCAAAGTTGACTGGCTGAAAGTTGAGCCCAACACATTTGAAACCGTCACACTTTTGAAATTCTCGTCAACTTCAAAGAATGAAGGCGAATGAATGGCTCCACCTAACCTGAGCCATTTTGCTGGCCTATAGATCATACCGAACTTGATATTGAATCCGTTTGCTGTGGCGCTCAAGTAATCGGTCTTGGTGAATGATGTGAAATCTGTAATGGTGTCCTGCGTATCGCTTTCGGTGTATGAACGTTCCATTTCATATTTGATCCGCGGAATTCCAATGGTCGCACCAACGTACAGCGCATTTCCAAAATCGCCACCGAAAGAAATGGCCACCTCGCCCATCGAACCCTTTGTGGTTTCCGAAACCCGTTCGGTCTGCCCATAATTAGGAAGCACATTACGCATGAACGAATTGACTGAACCTGGCGTGGTGTCTATAAGGAACGTTCCCCAACCCATATAGGCATTGGTGTTGTCGGCTTCGGGCACAAGGTCAGAATTCGGTATTTCGGTATAGGCAAGTCCACTGTTGTTCAGTTGATCAACCCACGGATCAATGGCCGAACTGGTGGTGTTCACGCCTATCACAGAAGTCCTGCGATGAAAACTCCCCGTTCGGTGGTATGAAACTCCTAAATGAAACGCTTTCCATGCCCATTGTTTCTCTTCACCTTTTTTCCTTTTGAAACGAGCAACAAAACCGGCATTCGAAATATTGACATTAAGCTTTCCATCTGAAGAGGTGGTTCCCAAATATTTTGCGTCCGTGCCAGATGAAAGAACTGAGAATGAGGCCGATCCCGTGGTTTTGGTAAAGACCCCGATGCCAGCCGGATTCACACTCATTGAGGACATATCGCCTCCCAAAGCACCAAAGGCACCGCCCATGGCGGCATATCTGGCCGTTCCGAGCACCTCTATTTGAGAATATCTCAGTGCATCAAGTTCATTTTGCGCATTCGACCCCTTTACTCCTATCAGAGTAGCCAAAATGATCGCTAACGAAAATCGAACGGTCTTCTTCATGTTTCCTTCTTTTTATGGTCTTCCGCTTCGCGATCCAGAAGATCCGCCACGGCTACCAGAACTTGGTGCTGAACCCGAAGAACGGCCTGGGTTTGAAAATCCT
>CAMCFW010000349.1 GCA_945874195.1 Chryseobacterium gleum | reverse complement strand
TGAGCAAACTGCCGAAAAGGGCTGCGCGGGCCTACGGGCGAGCGATACCTTCATGGCATGGAAATCTTCATGCATTCTGAAACCTGGGTGGCGCTGCTAACGCTCACCTTCTTGGAAATAGTGTTGGGAATTGACAACATCATTTTCATTTCGATAGTGACAGATAAGCTGCCGCTTGAACATCAGCGCAAGGGAAGGAACATTGGACTGCTGTTGGCGCTGGTGTTCAGAATTGCGCTGTTGCTGGGCATTACGTGGATCATCGGGTTTTCGGCCCCATTGTTCAGCATTATGGAACATCCGGTAAGTGGGCGCGACCTGATCCTTTTGGCCGGTGGACTTTTCCTGCTTGGCAAAAGCACCTCAGAGATCCATCATAAATTGGAAGGAGAAAGCGATGACCGCGAACCGGGAACCAAAAAAGGATTGACGCTGAGCGCTGCCTTGGTTCAGATAGTGGCATTGGACATGGTGTTCAGTTTCGACTCCATCCTAACGGCCATCGGCCTCACCGAACACGTGATGATCATGATAGGGGCAGTGACCATGTCGATGATCGTGATGATGCTCTTCTCCGGAGCCATCAGCAAATTCATCAATGAACGCCCAACGCTGCAGATCCTTGCCTTGGCATTCCTCATCCTCATCGGTTTCATGCTGATGTTGGATGCCATGGGCTTCCATGTTCCGAAAGGCTACATCTACTTTGCCGTTGCCTTCTCGCTTCTTGTGGAGATGGTGAACTTGAAAATGAGAAAAAGTAAAACGAAAGTGACACTCAATAAACACATGACCCCAGATGAAAAAAATTAACCTTACTCCGCTAATGCTGAGCGTGCTGATGCTCTGCAATCTTACGGTTCGCGCTGAGGATGCCTCGCCACTGGAATCGGCCAAACTGCTTATTGCCTCGAACAAGACGAGCGATGCGATACCCGTGTTGGAAGACCTGATGAAGGTGGATCCGAACGCGGCACCGCACAATTACTTTCTGGGCCTGTGTCTGATGAAAGAAGGGATCAGGATAGAAGAAGCCATCACCTATCTGGAAAAGGCCGCTGACGATTACAGCAAGACCGATGTTGACCCCGGCATGGGCGAACCTGAATTCTGTTGGTATTACCTGGTGATAGGCTATAGCCGCACCAAGCAATGCGACCGGGCCTTGGAGGCCTACAACAAGTTTGTGGAGGTGTATGCACAACGCGACCCTTTCTATACCAGCGAAGCCGTCAAGTGGATAGAATTATGCCACGAACCCATGCGGATGGCGCAGGAATTGAACACCCGGGCCCACATTAACAAAGACCGATTGGTTAACCTGCAACCTGACGAACCGCAGATGGTGACCAAAGATGTGAATTACACCACCACTTCGGTGCTTTACGGTGTTCAGGTAAGCGCCTCGCTCAACCCCACCTATACCATCAATTTCCCTGGGCTAAAGAACGTGGGCGTTTATGTTGACCAGAATAAGATCTACCGCTATGTGTTAGGCAATCTCACGTTCAGATCGCAGGCTGAAGAGCTATTGGCCGAAGTGAAGTCAAAGGGCTATCCCGATGCGTTCATTGTAGACATCAATCAACCCGACCAATATGGCCAGGAAGTGGTGACGCTGAACAACCACAACATCCATGAAGAAGTGAAAGGAAAGATCGAGTTCAGGGTTCAGATCGGTGCCTTTGCAGAGTCCATTCCTAAGCATCTTCGCAAATTCTACTTCG
This sequence comes from Chryseobacterium gleum, assembly GCA_945874195.1. Classification (GTDB taxonomy): domain Bacteria; phylum Bacteroidota; class Bacteroidia; order UBA10329; family UBA10329; genus UBA10329. The sequence continues at coordinate 1,383 of CAMCFW010000349.1, read as the reverse complement.
AGATAGACAAGCTGAAAGAGATGAAGGACAGCGAACTGACCATTTTGACCACCGGCAAATTCGATACGTATGAAGAAGCCCGTAAACACCGCGACCTGTTAGTTCAGGAAGGTCTGAGCGATGCATTCGTCACGGCATTCAACAAGAAGAGACGGATTCCGATGCCGGTTGCTTTAAAAGCAATGGAACAAGGGTCTAATGAGGAGCTTGTGCCACAGAAACGAGGGAAGAATTAATACGATATTTGCGGCCGCCAAATGAAGTTATCGGCCTCGGTCTACTCCAATTCTGTTCAGGATCTGCACACCACCATCGACCAGTTGGAGGGTCATCACATCGACATGCTTCATGTTGATTGCAATGACGACCCGAAGGTGTTTGACGATGTGAAGAAGATCCGACTACAGAGCAAATTGCCTATCGATCTTCATCTCATTACCTCAGAGCCACAGCGCTATGCTGCGTTGCTCGCGCAAGATCCTGTAGAGTTCCTCACCCTTCAGTTCGAAAACCTGAAAGATGGCCAGTGGCCAAGTGCGGGGTTCCAAAAACTGGGATTGGCCATCACCTCCTCCACTCCCATCGAGGTTTTTGCCGATCATGCCGATAAGTGCGATTTTGTACTTCTTATGGCCACCACGCCCGGCAAAAGCGGAGGCGAATTCGACAAGGATAATTTCAGACGCATCCGCGAATTCAAAAAACGGTTTCCGAACAAACGCATTCATGTGGATGGGGGCGTGAATGCCGAAGTGTCGTTCATTCTGCGCAATCTGGGGGTGCATTGTGCCGTTTCAGGGTCTTTCCTTTTCAACCAACGAACGGTTGGAAGCGCGGTGCTGGGTCTCAAGAACGGTGAGGCCTCTTCGCGTTATCTGGTCAAAGATTTCATGCTTGGGCTGGACGAAACACCGACCGTGACACTGAAAGACCTTGGGCTTCGATCGGTGTTGGAAAGCATTGAAAACGGCCGAATGTCGTTCACGGCCATCATCAATGCCGAATCAGGATTGGAAGGAATTGTAAGCAACGCAGATGTGCGAAAAGGACTTTTGAAGCAGATGGACGATCTAAGCAGCTTGGCTCCCGAAACGCTTATGAACAGGAACCCGATCGTGGTGAACGAAGATCAGACCGTGGCCGAACTGCTGCGTTTCATACGTCATCAACCCATTCCCATCAATTTTCTGCCGGTAGTGAATTCTCAAGGAAAACTGACCGGCAGTCTGACATTCAACGACCTTATCAAAGGAGAATCATGATCATTGAACTGAATAAAAAAGTGAATGCGGAACGCGCCAGCGAACTGGCCGTGATTGCCCAGGCCTTCTGTATCCACGATGGCGAACGCCATGTGCTTATCAATAGTTCCTCGGAAAAAGT
>CAMCFW010000348.1 GCA_945874195.1 Chryseobacterium gleum | reverse complement strand
CTTTATTCGTTGTACCAATTGCCTGAAAAACAATAAATTAGCGGTGCCAACGAGAATGGGGGATATGGATAATGGTATCGATTCCTCTCAACCGATTTCCTTGCTCAGCTCGTGCAGTATTTGTTTCGTGTTCTGATATCGATACCCTTTACTCAACTTGATGATGATCAGATTTTTTTCAGGATAAACGTAAAGGATACGCTGACTTCCCATGCCAACGGAGAAATAATCGTTTACCCGAATTAGGTTGTTAAAGGGTGAGTCATCAGCATTCTCATGGCTGTCTTTTGTTGCTGGGTTTTGGCTGGAATCAGGTTTTATCAGCGTGTGTTTCCACAGATAGGTCACGTAAAAATCACGGGTGGCCGAATCGATCTTAACGGAACTGTCCACCCATGATTGATCCAAGAGCTTTGTTCCGTTCCAAGTTCCGTTTTTCAGATACAGTCGCGCAAGCTTTGCAAGATCGATGGGGTTTAAGCTCAAGCCCGAACCGCAATTCTCCATTCCATGTTTCTTGCTGTCAAGATTCCAATACGCTGGATATTGCATTCCAAGTGGTTTCCAGATCTTTTCTTGCGTATACTGTGTCACGGTTTTGCCGGTACTTCGTGAGATGATCTCCCCAAGCAATTGAACGTCCAGCTGATTGTAGGTATATCGCTCGCCAGGGGAGTATCGCGATCGGGACCGATCAATGACGTATTTGCTGAAATTGTTACCGAAATGTAGTTGAGAAAACCTTCCGAACGGGTTCCAGTAGTCGTTGCTGAATCGGATTCCAGACCTCATGTTCAGTAAATGTTGAATTGTGACCGAGTGTAAGCTCGTGTCTTTCAGATCGGGTAAATACTTTCCGATAGGGTCATGAACGCTTTCGATCAACCCCTCTTTACAAGCTATCCCGACCAATGCACCGATAAATGTCTTAGTAATGGAAAACATAGGCACAATGGAGGCAGAGGTGTAATTTTCATAGTACTGTTCAAAAATCACCGTATCATTCCTGATGATAATGAATGCAGTTGTTTTCGACTTTTCGATAAAATCATCGGTGCTTAAGCCCGACCCATTCAACATCACCGAATCGGGCAGGTTTATATCGCGTTCGGCTTTGATAAAGTAGAACACCGAATCAGACGGGTTGACGGTGCTTGTATGGAAATGACGCAGGTCTTTGTCGTCAGGTGGTCCCCAAGCGAACAATCTAAAAGCGTGACAAGATGATAGCAGTAAAGAACAACTTACAATCGAAAGGCACAGCAAGAAGGTCTTCGTGCTCTTAATTGCCAACATGACCGGATGTTGAAAGGAAAAACGGGAAGAAGCTAGTGTGTATCAGATGAATCAATGCAGCGGAATCATGAATGTCAATGAATTTGATGCGATCTAATACAAATGCTTGTGATGCGTGTACCCGTCAATAAAAAACCGCGCAAAATAGTGTTTTGCCTGCCTCTTATCCTGATCCGACCGTACCGAATTCGACCTGCATCACCAGCGGGGGACTTTTCAGTCTTACCCAACCTTATTCCTCAAATACTTGGCTTCGAGATAGAACGTGCCAAAAGGCACCAACGATGCTGCAAACACCATGAAGCTGAATAAGAATGTCCATTTGTAACGGATGGCGCTTGCCAAACCAACAAGGCAGTACACCATGAACAGCACACCATGGGCCATGCCCACATAGTAGTTGGGCTCCAAGATGCTGTACACGTACTTGAGCGGCATGGTGATACCGAACAACAGGTAGCTGATTCCCTCAAGAATGGCAACGTAACGGAAAATTTGGAGCAGCTGCATACCGTGATTGGTGTTAGTTGGCGCAAATGTAGCCTGAACCCAAGTTTCTGTAGAACCTATTTCGGCAATTTCTTCGGGTTCTGTGAAGTATGGAAAACCGCCATCACATAAGCGGTTTCAGCGGGTTCATCCAAATAGTAAACGATCAGGTACGGGAATCTGCCAGTTGGCACCGCGCGGTAATCCTTGTGACTCACTTGGTAATGCGGGTTGTGCGAAATGGCCCGGATGTAATGATCGACCGTTTCGCTGAAACGCTCTCCCAATCCTTCAAGTTGGTCTTCATAGTAGTCAATGCCGTCCTGAATATCGGCAAGTGCCCGTGGTTCAATAACAACCTTGAAGGACATCTTACTTCTTACCGTGTTTCAGCTTCTTTTTGGCGTCTTCCCAAGGAATGAAATCCTCCTTCTTGGCCGTAGCCCTGCGCTCATCAAGCACTTGTTTCTGCCCGTAGGTCAGTTCAGGCTCTTGCACAAGGTTTCCTGTTTCATCATCCGAAACTTGAATACCCATTTCTCTGGCAACCTTCAGCAGAAGTTCAAGCCGTTCGGGGTCGTCACATACAAGGCTTACGGTTCGTTTCATATTCCAAAATTACAAATTCATCTCTTTTCATCTTTCTTTGCCGCCATGTTACTGCCCAAGGACAATACGCTCCGTGCGCTTCGGAATCTGGTCCGCGAACAGCTTTCCGACCTCTATGAAACCGAGGAGGCGGACGCCCTTTGCCGCTGGACGCTACAGGACAAGCTCGGATTGGAAATGAACCACGCACGCATGACCGTTCCCATGCTCACCGAAAGCCACCTCAACCTCGTGATCCCCGTGTTGGAACGCTTGGCGAAGGGAGAACCCTACCAGTACATCATCGGTCAGGTGGAATTCCTTGGTTGCAAGCTGAAGGTGGATGGGCGTGTGCTCATTCCACGGCCCGAAACAGAGGAGTTGTGCGAGTTGGTGCTGCGCGAGAACGACCCCACCGAACCACTTTCGGTCATCGACCTTGGAACAGGCAGCGGCTGCATACCCATCGCCCTGAAAAGCAAGGCTCTGGCATGGAAGGTCGATGCCATTGACGTGAGCGAAGCCGCACTCGCACTCGCAACCGAAAACGCCAAACTCAATGCCCTCGAAATCAATTTTCATCTGCTTGACCTACTCACTACTCACTACTCGCTACCCACTATTTATGATCTAATAATAAGTAACCCACCCTACATCGCTGAAAAAGAAGCAGTTGACATACTGGATAATGTGTTGGTTCACGAGCCGCATCTGGCGCTTTTCATCCCCGATGATGACCCGCTGCTGTTCTACCGCAAGATGCTCGAC
>CAMCFW010000347.1 GCA_945874195.1 Chryseobacterium gleum | reverse complement strand
GCTATCGTCCACCACCGCAATGAGCGGAAATCCTAAGAGTTTGTCGTGCTGCGGGCCCAAACCAAGAGTCAGATCCTGAATATCCTTTCCGTCCGTGTAGGTCGAAGCCTGAATAACCAATACACCTGCAAAGGCAACGTTCGGCTTGGCGAATCCCGAAGGAAGGAACAATTCAGGAACCACGGTTTCCAGCTCCCTTTTCTTCTTTCCAACTGCGGCCATAACCAGTTTGGAACCACCGTTCAGGTCCGTTCCACTGTAGTCGAGCGTATCGATGGTGGTACGCGTCTGGAAATGCAGGTCGCGGGTCGGGTCGATGCGTTCGAGCATGTATCGGAAGAAGGCCTCCTCATCCTTCGCCTTCGGAGTTCCATCATTCTGCTTCGCAATGATGAAAAGAAACTTGGCAAGGGACATTTGGTTGAATCCGAGGATGGCATTGGCCGTGGTGAGCAATTCCTGTGGGCGTTGTACTTCAAGGTAAGGCGTGTAACGCTCGCTACCCACAGCCAGCAGCAGCGGATGCACGCCTGCCGCATCAACCGCATTCACCTCGTGCAGCCCGGGAATGGTCTGCGGAATGATGGAGCCCGTGATCTCGTGGATTAGCGCACCGAAACTGGTGTCTTCCTGTGGCGGTCGTCCCACCACCGTGAACGCCCAGATGCCGTTCCTTTTCGCCAATACCTTTTTCACGCGCATCAGCGGGAAATCGTGCTTCAGACTGTAATAGCCCAAGTGGTCACCGAAGGGGCCTTCGGGCTTGTTCTCCATGGGATGAACTTCTCCGAGAATGACAAAATCAGCATCGGACGAAATGGTGAATCCGTCCTTTTGAAAATGACGGAAGTTGCGTCCTCCTAACGCTCCGGCAAAAGCCACTTCTGGCAATCCCTCTGGCAACGGCATAACAGCAGCGAACGAATGTGATGGCGGGCCACCTACAAAAACCGCCACTCTAAGCGGTTTTCCAGCCTGATTGCTCTTGGTCTGATGAACCCCAATTCCACGGTGCAACTGATAGTGCAGTCCGATCTCTTTGTCCTTTACGTAGTCGTTTCCACCCAACTGCACACGATACATACCAAGGTTGGAATTCATGATGCCCGGTCTGTCAAGGTCTTCAGAATAAACCTGAGGCAAGGTGACAAAGGGGCCGCCATCGTTGGGCCAGCATTTTATCTGAGGCAGATCTGAAATGGAAACCTCCACGAACGTGGAACTGGAACGCATCGGAAGCGCATTGAACCCGCCTCTCATGGCCGAAAACATCCACGAAGGATTCTTGGCGAGCAATGAGGGGTCTCCTGTGAGCTGAACTAACCGCTTGACCCTTTCCAACGAATCGCGGAAAATGAAGCGGCTGCGATCAATTGAACCGAATAGGTTGGATACCGCGCGATACTTCGAACCTTTCACATTCTCGAAAAGCAGAGCGGGGCCGTTGTTCGCATATACCCTTAAATTAATGGCCGCCATCTCCAGATCGGGGTCCACTTCCTCTTTGATCCGAACCAGATGACCATGTCTTTCGAGGTCATTTACACACTGCTCTAACGATCTGTATCCCATGCGTGCTAAAATAACCAGAACCATGCTGAGTTGTTTTAAATTCGCCCAATGTCCAATCTGCCATCGATCGTCCGACCGATTTTGCTTTTGCGAACCATTGTGGTGTTGGGCATTGCGCTGCACTGGAACATCTGGAACCGCGACATCATGGGCATTCACGCCTGGCGGCAGACGCAGACCATGACAGTGGTGGAGAATTTTGCTGCAGAGGACATGAACATCCTCAACCCGCGCATCAATTCGCGGGGCGATGGCGATGGCATTTTCCGAATGGAATTCCCGCTCATGCAATGGACGTATGCGTGGTTCTATAAGTGGTTCGGCCATCATCTTTGGATGGCGCGCCTGCTCACGTTCATCATTTCCATGTTCAGCGTGTTCGGCTTTTTCCGACTACTGAGGGCCTACGGCCAGACAGAATTCGTCAGTGCCATTGGAGCGTGGTGCTTGGCGTGGTCGCCTGTGCTGTTCTACTATTCTGTGAATCCGCTGCCCGACAATATGGCGCTGTGCTTCGGCATTTGGAGCCTGGTGTTCCTCAAGGAATTCCAACGCGATGGAACGATCCGAAAACTCGCTGTTTTTGCAGCGTTCCTGTCGTTGGCAACGGCCGTCAAACTTCCGTTCATCCTTTTCGGTGCGGGGTTCATTCCACTGTTCGTGGAGGAACTTCGGGGTGGAAGATTCAGGCCAGCAGGCATTCAAAGTGGAATCATCGCCCTCATCATGGCTCCGGCCGCAGCGTGGTATATGTGGGTCATTCCGCAATGGGGCAACACGGCCCTGATAGGCGGGGTGGGTGCCGAAGAATCGTTCGATTGGGTTCTTGCTCTGAGCAATATCTGGGGAACGGTGCATTCTCTGCTGCCCGAACTGTTCATCAACTATGGGTCGCTGCTCTTCTTCCTCTTCGGGATAATACTGTTTGCGAAGAGCAAAGCAAAAGTGGCCCGTTTCAAGGTCGAACTCAGCGTGTTGGCCTTCGTTTCACTCTATTATATATATGAGGTGAACATGATCGGGATGGTACACGATTACTATCATTTCCCCTTCTTGCCGTTGTTGTTTCTGGTGGTGGCCGCGGGTGCAAAGCGAGTGGTGCTGCACCAAAACCATTGGCTTCAGCGGTTGGCCATGGTTGCGCTCCTTGTGCTCCCATTCACAGCCTATGCCCGAGCGATGGGGCGGTGGACAGGCCAGGAAAACGAGGCCATTCATCTGCACAAGGACGAACTTCGCCAACTCACCCCGCCCCATGCGCTGGTGGTGGTGGGCAACGACCCATCGACCCACATTTACCTCTACCATCTGGGCAAACGGGGCTGGACATTCGAGCAGGATCACCTAACGCCCATGCTGCTACGCTCGTACATTGAACGCGGGGCGGCCTACCTCTATGCCAACACCCCTTATGTGGAAACCGACCCGGGCATCAGCCTCCTATTGGGCGAACCCATCTTCAGAAAGGATGGATTGACGGTATATCCATTGAAACCGATCAACGCTCCGTAATGAACTTCATCTGTTTGCCAACGCATTGGGCCTCTATGCAGCGTTGTGTTAAACGTAACTTC
>CAMCFW010000346.1 GCA_945874195.1 Chryseobacterium gleum | reverse complement strand
CATAATCCAATTCCAACCCGTTCTGTAGAAATTGCAGCCCCTCGGCCACTAAGCCTGAGGCAAACAGAAACGCTGCTTCGCGATAGTGAAGCTCCGCATCATCGGGCGATATTTTCAGTGCTTCCATCAGCACCTCTGTGCCAAGTTGCTTGTCCACATGATTATAGATCAACTCGGCCTTCGAAACCCAGAAACGGGTTTCTTCAGGGCTTATCAAATTGGCCTGTTCAAGGGCTTCGATGGCAGCCTCAAAATCGCCAACGTTCTCTTTAAGATCGGCCAAAAAATTCCAGTATTCAGGGTCGGTGCTGTCAATTTCAATGGCCTTTTCAATGTAAGGCAGACATTCAGCATGGCGTTCCTGCTTCTCGCGGACCACGGCCATTCCATACCATGCTTCGGCATGAAACGCATCGGCATCGGCTATCGCCTTATACTGGCTGAAGGCCAATTCGAAGTGTTCACGGCCTTCCGAACACTCGGCTTTTCCGATCAGCGCATCAACGTTGTCGTTATCTAATTTAAGAACACTGTTGAATGATTCTTCAGCCTTTTCCCAGCTTTCAATTTCGAGGAAACAATCCCCGATCTCTTGCAGGGCCATCAGGTGGTCTTCTTGCACTGCGAGGCAGAATTCGAGCGCCCAAATGGCCTGATGAAATTCGCCCTCCTTGACATAAAACGTTCCCAGATTGTACCAAGCGTTGTATTGGTATGGATTCTCGTCCAGATATTTATTGAAGAAATCTATGGCAGACTTACTGTCTCCGCTCAGGTCATACAGAAAACTGATCTCATATAGGAACGCCTGGTCGCTTGGAGATTCCATCAACCCCATCTTCAGTTGGCTCAGTGCTTCGGCAAAATTTCCGATTGCCTGATATTCATAGGCCATAAGCAAGCGCACTTCGCTTTTGTATTCGGCATTTTCCAAGGCCCTAGCATAGATCTGAATGGCTTTCTGGTGCTTGCCTAGCTTTCCGAATATTGCCGCCTTTGACATGAGTACATCCGGATTGTTGGGCATGATGGTCTCTAGGATCTTGACCGACCGCATAGCCCCTTCATAATCTCCCCTTAGGGTAAGGAGTTCAGCCCGTCTGAGTTCAAATTCACGACTGTGCGGGTGCTGTTCTCCGGCCAATACCAAAACCCTCCAAGCTTTTTCAAGTTCGAGCTCTTCCATGTAATGAAGAATGAGCTCTTCCAGATCGGCCACATCGAAGTAATATTGGTCATTGTGCGCCAACATGTGTTCGAAACGTTCGAGGCATTCGTTCAGTCGATCGTCTTCCTGTTCTTCTCCAGAGTCAGAATTCATGGGCTACTGTTTCATCAAGAGTAAGAATAATTTGAACGTTACCCTGACCGTTCAGGTCTCTTATTTTCAACATCAGATGTTCAAAAAAAGTATGAACGGACGGCAAAAATAGACGAATGGGGCGGATGTGGTCGTAGGGCAATGATACTTTTGCACCATAATTGACGATATGACCTTAATAAGATCCATTTCAGGAATACGCGGAACAATAGGTGGCCGTTCGGGCGAAGGTCTAACGCCTGTGGATGTGGTCAAGTTCACTTCGGCCTTTTCAGAGCTATTGAAAAGAAGGTCTGGAAAGAACAGTCTGACCGTGGTCATCGGACGCGATGCGAGGATTTCCGGACAGATGGTAAGCGATCTTGTGGTAGGCACACTCACCGGTTGCGGAGTTGATGTGATCGATCTTGGTCTTTCTACAACACCTACCGTTGAGGTGGCCGTGACGGAAGAAAATGCCGATGGAGGTATCATCCTTACGGCCAGTCACAATCCGAAGCAGTGGAATGCATTGAAATTGTTGAACAACAAGGGCGAATTCATTTCGGGCGAAGACGGAACTGAACTTTTGGCAATTGCCGAAAATGAGGATTTCAATTTTGCCGATGTTGACCGTTTAGGTTCCGTCAGGCAGATCAACGATTACATTGAACGACATATTCAGCTGATCCTGCAGTTGCCATTGGTTGATGTTGAGGTCATTCGGAAAGCCGATTTTCACGTGGCCATCGATTGTGTCAATTCAACCGGTGGAATTGCGTTGCCCAAGCTGCTGAAAGCCTTGGGCGTTGTGCGCATAACCGAGCTTTATTGTGATCCAACGGGTCATTTTCCGCATAATCCGGAACCGTTGCCTGAGCATTTGACAGAACTTTCATCCGTCATAAAGAAGAGCGGTGCCAACATCGGTTTTGTTGTCGACCCTGATGTGGACCGATTGGCCATCGTATGTGAGGACGGAGAAATGTTCGGAGAGGAATACACCTTGGTTGCCGTGGCCGATTACGTGCTCAGCAAAAAGAAAGGGAACACTGTTTCAAACATGTCGTCAACCAGGGCGCTTCGCGATGTGACCGAAATGGCAGGTGGAAAATATACCGCCAGCGCGGTTGGAGAGGTGAACGTAGTGAATGCCATGAAAGAGACCAATGCGGTGATAGGTGGAGAAGGAAATGGAGGGATCATTTATCCGGACCTTCACTACGGTAGAGACGCGTTGGTCGGCATCGCCTTGTTTCTGACCCATTTGGCCAAAACCGGAAAAACCGCATCTCAGCTGCGCGCCTCGTATCCAAATTATCACATTTCGAAGAACAAGATCGAACTTACACCCGAAACAGATGTGGATGCGATCCTGACCTCAATTGAGAAGAAATACAGTTCTCAGCCGGTGAGCACCGTTGATGGCGTGAAGATCGAGTTTGGCAAGGAATGGGTGCATCTTAGAAGGTCGAACACAGAACCCATCATTCGCATTTACAGCGAAAGTGAGAACGAAAGCACGGCTACAAATCTGGCCAACAAGATCATTCAGGATATACGGGAATTGATGAAAGCTTGAATGTAATTGTCAGTTTTGTCTGAGAATTGCGAACTTGACCTCGCATTGCCACTAACTATGTATCGAAATTGAAATTGTCATGAGCATTTATCTTGATAACGCAGCCACAACTCAGATCGATGCTGAAGTGATAGAGGCAGTCTGTCGGGTGATGACCGATATCTATGGAAATCCATCATCCGTTCATGGTTTTGGGCGCAAGGCCAGGGCTGAAATTGAGAAAGCGAGAAGGGTGGTAGCGTCACATCTGAAAGCCTCCCCATCGGAGATTTTCTTCACTTCGGG
>CAMCFW010000345.1 GCA_945874195.1 Chryseobacterium gleum | reverse complement strand
CTTGGCGGAGTCATATTTCTTCAATTAGGCAATATCTACAAGTTCGAGTCTGGCCTTTCCTCCATCTTTCACATTGGGCTGATGCTGGCCGCCATGAGCCTTATGGTGGGTCCGACCATTTTCCTGGTGGTTCCCATCGGTTTTTCGCTGCTGGTGTTGCGCAGCGGAAACTGGCGCGAATGGATCGCCCTTTTGTTCGGGGTTATCATGTGTGTCGTATTCATTCTGATGGTGGTGATCTGGGAAGATCAGGTGGGCTATCGGTTTCAGGACACCCTTCAGGCCGGATGGTTGACGAGCTTCGAAAACGAGGGCTCTGGCGCCTTTCCGATCAATATGGTGCCCATCGTTGCCATTGCTGGTCTGGCCATTTTCGGCAGCTTGACAGCTGCAACCGTCTCCGAACGGAACATCACGCTATCAAACTTAGGTTGGTTGGGCGGAGTGGCGGCCATCACCTTGGTCATGAACATCGGTTGGCAGAATGGAATGTTATTGGCCGCTTTGCCGCTCAGCCTGTTCATCACCCGAACACTGGACAAAACCACGCGTTGGTGGTCTGCCGACCTCATGCTGATCCTGATCTTGACCAGCCCATTTCTCAGTAGCCTATGGCCGACTTGAATCTGCCAAGCACCTCATAAGCAACGGGCCGTGCCTTCTTCGCTCCATCCAGCAATAGCGCTTCAATCTCCAAAGGGTTTTCCATCAAGGCATCAAACCGAGTTCTTTCCTCTTTGAATTCTTCCATTATTAGTTCGAAAAGCGCCTGCTTGGCGTGACCATATCCGTAATTTCCTCCAAGATAGTTCTGTCGCATTTCGGCAACTTGATCCTCGGATGCCAGAAGTGAATACAGCGCGAATGCATGGCAGGTGTCCGGATTCTTCGGGTCTTCCATCGGGGTGCTGTCGGTCACAATTCCCATAACTTGCTTGCGCAATTGCTTTTCGGGAAGAAAAACATCGATGACATTGCCATACGATTTACTCATCTTCCTGCCATCTGTTCCAGGGATCACCATCACCTTCTCGTGGATCTGCGATTCGGGAATGACAAAAATTTCCTGCCCGAGCTGATGGTTAACGGCACCCGCCATATCGCGGGTCATTTCCAAATGCTGCTTTTGATCTTTTCCCACGGGAACGATATTGGCATCATACATCAGAATATCGCAGGCCATCAGCACTGGATAGATAAATAGCCCCGTGTTGACATCGGCCAGATTCTCTGACTTGTCCTTGAAAGAGTGCGCATTTGCCAACATCGGAAATGGCGTAAAACAACTCAGATACCAGGTCATTTCGGTCACCTGCGGAATGTCGGATTGGCGGTAGAAAACCACTCTTTCGGTATCTAGTCCACAGGCCAACCATGCGGCTGCAGTGGCAATAACGTTCTGCTTCCGCAAAGCCGCATCCTTTACAGTGGTTAGCGAGTGTAGGTCTGCGATGAACAGATACGCCTCGTTCTTCGGGTCGTTGGCCAACGCTATCGCAGGCCGGATGGCACCAAGAACGTTTCCCAGATGCTGTCGCCCCGAACTTTGTATGCCTGTTAGTATTCTTGCCATTCGTTGAATTTGAACTCTGGTCGTCAAAAGTAACGGGTTGATCCATCAAGCCCTAACCTTGCGACAACAAGCCATTACATTTGCTTCATGTCAAAGGTGCTCTGGCCGCTGAAAATACTCTGGCGTGGATGGTTTTTCGCATCGTGCTTCCTCACGCTCATGCCGCTATTCCCGTTCTTTTACTACTTCGTTCACCGCGAACAGCATTTCAGAAAGGCCATGTTCCTGAAACGTATTTGGGCGCGAATGATCTGCCTTGTGACGGGAGTCCGCACCACGGTTGAGATCGAAGAACCGCTTGCAGGTGGGCCATATGTCATTGTTCCGAACCATGTTTCGTTCGTTGATATTGTGCAATCCTACATCGCCTTCCCAATTTACTTCCATTACATGGGAAAAGTGCAATTGGGCAAATGGTGGTTCTTCAACATCTTCTTCCACAAGATGAACATACTCATCGACCGCACCAGCATTCGAGCTTCCTACAATTCATATCAGCGCGCAGCAGACGACCTGCGCAAAGGCATTTCAATAGGTGTCTATCCCGAGGCAATCATTCCCGACCATCCGCCCAAGATGTTACCGTTCAAGAACTCCCCGTTCAAGATCGCCATTGACGCGCAAGTTCCCATTGTTCCCGTTACTTTTGTCAACGGTTGGAAAATCCTGCCTGCCAAACCACATGTGTGGGAAGGCGGCCGGCCCGGAAAAACGTTCATCAAGATCCATCGGCCCATTCCTACAGAAGGGATGACCGCCACTGATGTAATTGAACTTAGGGACCGAGCACAGGAAGTGATCCGACAAGAATTGAAACGACATGGACATAACGGATAAGACGGTTGACGAATTGGCGCACTTGGCGCGCCTTCAGTTTGAAGGCGAGGAAAAGGAGCGCATCAAAAAGGACCTGAACAAGATTCTGACGTTCATGGACAAGCTCAATGAATTGGATACAACAGGTGTGGAACCGCTCATTTACATGTCGGAGGAGCTGAACGTGATGCGCAACGATGAGAAGAAAAAGACCATTACGCAGAAACAGGCACTGAAAAATGCCCCCAAGGCCGATTCGGACTATTTCAAGGTTCCGAAGGTGTTGAAAAATCCAGATTCGGAATAAACCTTTCGCGAAGCGCTGACCAAAACCAAAGATTCATGGACATTGGCCCAAACCACTGGATCTTCGCAGGAGTATTTGCCACCGTTTTCATCGTTGGGATCATCTATGCCTATCGTCAAGACATTGCTAAAACACCAACCCTTTTCAAAGGCTCTTCTAAGTTTCTACTTGCCGTGGTCATGATCGTGATGGTTTTGATCGTCATTAAGATCATGTCGCGGCTTGGCGGATGAGGTTAAAAAATGAAAAGCCGCCTCCATTAACGGAAGCGGCTCTTTCTACTACCTAATGCGTAAAACCCAATACCTCTACGAGCAGAACTCGTCAAAAGCACCGGTCAGGTTTTCTGCGATCATTTGCGCAGGTCGGCCTTCAATATGGTGGCGTTCGATGAAATGGACAAGGTTTCCGTCCTTGAACAACGCAATGCTCGGGCTGCTTGGCGGATAAGGTGCCATGTGTTTCCGTGCCTGTGCGAC
>CAMCFW010000344.1 GCA_945874195.1 Chryseobacterium gleum | reverse complement strand
GAACTTTAAAACGGCTCATGTGCGCATAGAGCGTCTGGTATTCGTAACCATGGTTTATGATGACATGCAGACCGTAACCACCTGGTTTAGAGACTACTTCGCGCACCACTCCGTCTCCGGTTGCATAGACCTCGGTTCCCCTGGGTGCTGCAAAGTCGAGGCCCGTGTGGAAATGGCGCACCTTGTAAATAGGATGGATGCGAAAGTTGAAACCGGATGCGATGGCCGTAAGCTTCTTATTGGCGATAGGCTGTATGGCCGGAATGCTGGACAGCATGACCTCTTTGTTCTTGACCAGCGCCACCACCTCATCGAAAGACCGCGACTGAACCACCAGTTTCTTGGTCAGTTGATCAAGATGCTTGGTTGTTCCTACCACTATCTCGGAATTGTTCAATCCTTCCAGATCGCTATAGCGATTCACGCCACCGAAACCGGCCTCGCGCACGGCCAGCGGTATGGGTTCGGCCTCAAAAATGACGCGATAGATGTTGTCGTCCTTCTCTTGCAGTTCGGCCAACACCTGATCTACCCGATACATTCGCTTGTTCAGCAATTTATACTGAAGCTCCAATTGCGATATCTCGCGCTTCAACTGGCGCTCTTTCGGACTATCGAAAAACGTGCTGAACAGGATGATGACAATGACACCGAACACGAGCGCAGCCGCCAGATAACCCAACACCCGATACAGCACCTGCTTGGCCCCTATCTCTACTTTCCGGTAGGTGAGCGTGCGTTTATCAAACTGGAATTTGACCTTAGACATTCCTTCGCTAATACTTAATTTTGGCCGCCTTCATGGCGGGTAGGTCTGCGAATTTAGCAAAATTGAAATACCCTCTCCTTTGAAGCCACTGATGTCCAATACCCAAGCAAGCGATCCTTATACCGATGACAAGTAACCAGACAAGGCAGAAATTCCTCGATTTCTTTCACGAAAAGCAGCACCGGATCGTTCCTTCGGCACCCATGGTGGTGAAAGACGACCCTACACTGATGTTCACCAATGCCGGCATGAACCAGTTCAAGGACATCTTTCTGGGAAACCGACCTGCCAAGGACCTTCGCATTGCCGATACGCAGAAATGCCTTCGTGTTTCGGGCAAGCACAACGACCTTGAAGAGGTAGGAGTTGACACCTATCATCACACCATGTTCGAAATGCTGGGCAATTGGAGCTTCGGCAATTATTTTAAACAAGAGGCCATCGATTGGGCCTGGGAACTGTTGGTGGATGTTTACAAATTGGACCCGAACCGGCTTTACGCCACCGTTTTTGAAGGTGATGAAGTGGACGGTTTGGAGGCCGATGCCGAAGCCGAAGCCCTTTGGACCAAATTCCTTCCTGCCGAGCGGATATTGAGAGCCAACAAGAAGGATAACTTTTGGGAAATGGGCGATCAGGGTCCGTGTGGCCCATGCTCAGAGATTCATGTGGACCTGCGTTCGGAGGCCGAGCGTGCAGCCATTCCGGGCCGTCAGCTGGTGAATAACGATCATCCGCAGGTGGTGGAAATATGGAACCTCGTTTTCATTCAATTCAACCGAAAGGCCTCTGGCGAATTGGAGAATCTGCCTGCCAAACACGTGGACACAGGAATGGGGTTCGAGCGTCTGTGCATGGCCTTGCAGGGCAAAACATCGAACTACGATACGGATGTGTTCACTCCGCTCATCACAAAGATCTCTGAATTGAGCGGGGTAAGCTACACGGCTGCTGATAGCAAGACCGACATTGCCACCAGGGTCATTGCTGACCACATCCGCGCGGTTTCGTTCGCCATTGCCGATGGGCAGATCCCAAGCAACACCGGGGCTGGTTATGTGATCAAACGCATTCTGAGACGTGCCATCCGTTATGGCTACAGTTTTCTAGGTTTCAAAGAGGGTTTCATGCACAAACTGGTTCCCACGTTGGCCGAGCAGATGGGCGCTGCTTTTCCGGAACTGAAACTGCAGCGCGAACTGGTGGTTCGCGTTATTCAAGAGGAGGAAATTGCCTTTCTAAGAACATTGGAAAAGGGAATTGAACGCTTCAACAATTACACCGATACGCTGCACGGAAAGACCATTGACGGCAAATTCGCCTTCGAACTATATGACACCTTCGGTTTTCCGATAGACCTGACCGAACTGATGGCCCGCGAACGTGGTCTTTCGGTGGATATAAATGAATTCAACGATGGCTTGAACCGCCAAAAGGAACGGTCGAGGGCGGCAACGGTCACCGAAAGTTCAGATTGGACGATTCTGAGAACCGACCAAACAGAAGAGTTTGTGGGTTACGACCAGTTGCAGGCCGACATCTTCATTACCCGATACAGGAAAGTGGCCACCAAAGGCAAGGAATTCTACCAATTGGTGTTCAGCCTCACCCCATTCTATGCCGAAAGCGGTGGACAGGTTGGCGATACGGGCTTCATAGAATCAGGTGGCGAAAAAACATACATCCTCGACACCAAAAAAGAGAACGACCTCATCATTCATTTCTGCGAGCGACTGCCTTCTGATGTCAATGCCACCTTCAAAGCAGTGGTCAATTCAGAAAAACGCCAAAATACGGCTCTGAACCACTCTGCCACGCACTTGCTTCATGCGGTGCTTCGTCAGGTGTTGGGCGAACACGTGGAACAGAAAGGCTCGTTGGTGAATGCTGATCATCTTCGCTTCGACTTTTCGCATTTCTCGAAGGTTTCGGAAGAAGAACTGACTCAGATAGAGACGCTGGTCAACGACCGTATTCGGCAGAATATTACCTTGGATGAAAAACGGAATGTGCCCATTGCAGATGCTAAGAAATTGGGCGCTATGGCCCTGTTTGGCGAAAAATATGGCGATGCGGTGCGTGTCATCACCTTCGGCCCGCAATTCTCGGTCGAACTCTGCGGTGGAACACACACCAAGGCCACTGGCGACATCGGTCTGCTGAAGATCGTTTCTGAAGGTTCGGTAGCGGCCGGCATCCGAAGAATTGAAGCGGTGACAGGAAAACACGCCTTTGAGCAACTGAATGCGGCTTACAACGAAGTGAACGAACTGAGAGGTCTGTTGAAGAGCAAGGATCCGCTGAAGAGCGTGCTTCAGCTTCAATCTCAACTGAAAGAACTGGAGCGGAAGATCGAAGGATTGAATGCCAAGGCGGCCTCTGGCGTGAAAGACGAGTTGCTGGCCAAAGCAC
>CAMCFW010000343.1 GCA_945874195.1 Chryseobacterium gleum | reverse complement strand
CCAGGAGCTTTATGGTGCTATCTGGCACTTGATACGCATGTCTATCAAAATAAAAACAAAAGGTCCTAAACTCATACCAAGGGTCAATGAAAATGGCGCTGCTATCGGTTTGCACTGTCTTTATGTAGTTCACTGCAGATCGCCAATCTCCTTCGGGATCAGGCTTGGTCCTTATTGATGAGACAAGCAGCATCAACAACACGATGGCACCGACATTCCGCAATTTCCCGCTCCCTAAGCCATTTAGCGAAAAGGCGAGGAGAAGCATGATGGCCGGTTGCACGGATAAGATGTACTTATCTTGAAAAACCGGTTTGACGATGTGAGAAAAACCAATACTTACAGCGAACGGAACCACGACCCAAACAGCAAGCAATAAGGCGTTCGTCAAGTTGGTCCGGTCATTTTTGCGCTTAGCAACAATTAGGAAAACAACCAGAATGATCAGTTGCAGTAAAACAATCCACCATTGTCCATAGAACACCTTGATGACATACCAGACATCGGCCCAATTTGGGGGCCCGAACCACATGTCGTCATTCCGTTCGAAGTATGGGATGACCATCATCCAAACTCCAAACGTGGCCACCGCAGCAACCATCGGCAATGCCATTCGAATGATCGTTCTGAATCTATCATGATGCACGATCAGCATCATGATGCCTTGTGCAGGTAGATTGAACACCGAGGTCGGGTGGACATAGATCATCAAGGTGGTGGTCAGATAATACCAGAACAGTTTCCTTGAACGCTGATCGCGAAGGCATTCGAACAGCGCGCCATAAGACAAAAGCACCGTTACCATCAGCATAGAATATGGGCGGGCGAGATGCGTAAACCTGAACTGAATGGGCGAAAAACAATAGAACAAGGCCGCCATGATCCCAACAGCCAACCCGAAATTCCGTGATGCGATAAGAAACATGAGCACTACTCCCAAAGCGCCCATCAACACGCTAAAGAACCGGACACTCGACTCGGTGACTCCGAAAACCTTAACCCATGTGGAAATAATAAGATTGTAGACCGGTGGATTGGGGTCGTTAGAACTTTGTTCAATAACCTCAGAATAAGGACTCTGCGCATACCAAATATGGACTGCCTCGTCCAGATCGTAAGATGCGTAGCCAAGATGATACGAATGAAAAATGACGGTCAGTAGT
The DNA here is from genome assembly GCA_945874195.1 of Chryseobacterium gleum. Classification (GTDB taxonomy): domain Bacteria; phylum Bacteroidota; class Bacteroidia; order UBA10329; family UBA10329; genus UBA10329. Next base: position 2,021 of record CAMCFW010000343.1, on the reverse strand, counting down.
CCGAAAGCAACAGCCAGCAACCATGTGCCATGTTTAGAAAATGGCAGTGTCACAGTTCCGGTCTCGTCAATTTACCGTCAAGTGCTGGGGTGGTCCATATTCCAGTTCCCGTACCTTCAGAATAGATAAGAACCGCATCGAGGCCAGATTGGTCTGTAAGAAATTGCTTCGATCTTTCAAAGCCCATTACCATGAACGCAGTGGCATAAGCATCTGCGGTCATGCAATCTTCGGCTAGAACGCTGACGCTCAGCAGGTCAGTAGTTGCCGGATATCCTGTTTTCGGATTGAGCGTATGGCCGAACTTCTCCCCGTTGATCACCACAAATTTGCGGTAGTTGCCAGACGTGGCCATCGAACGGTTTGACAACGCGAGGGAACCGGTCAATGCTCTTTCGATATTCTCCCCGTTGGGAAGATCTATGCCCACGATCCAATCTTGCTGATCCGACTTTGTACCTGACGCACGTACCTCCCCTCCAATTTCCACTAGGTAATTTGTGATTCCCAAGCTTTCCAAATAGAGGGCCAACACATCAACCGAATATCCTTGGGCAATGGCATTCACGTCCAAACGGATAAGGGGATCGATCTTCGCGTAATCGTCACCATCAAGCACCACGGCCTTCATTCCAATGTGTTTCATGATACTGTCCACTTGCAAGGAATCAACCTTCTCAGCACTCCAGTCGTTCTCAAACCAAAAGCTCATGAGCGGAGCAACGGTGATGTCGAGCGCACCTTCCGTACTTTCAAAAATTTCGGTAGACCGTTTTAACAAAGCCTTGAACAGATCGGGCTGTTCGAGCGGAATATGTTCATTTCGATTCCACTTACTTATATAACTGTTGTCTTGATAGGTTGAAAGAACACGGTCGAATGACAGAAGAAGACTATCTATCTGATACTGAAGATCCGTTCCATCGTTGTAATACGAAACATGATAAGTTGTTCCTTGAGTGAAGCCGTTGGCTTCCATTTTTACTCCATCCGAACACGAAGCCAATGCCAGCACTGGAAGAAATAGCCACCCCCTTTTCATGGATCAAAAATAGTCATAGCTAGCGCGCTGCCACGATGAACACGTCATATACGACAATCTTAAAAAACAAAAAGCCCTTGAACTTTTCAGTTCAAGGGCTTTGTTTTTCGGTTCACCGTTCTTATTGAGCAACAGCAGTTGTATCAACAACTGTTGTATCAACTACAACTTCTTCGATGACTTCTTCTACTGGAGCAACAGCTGTAGTATCTACTGTTGGAGCTCCATCTGTAGCTGCATTGTTGCAGGCTACCAAGCTGATAACTGCTACAGCAGCCACAAGCAAAATTGATTTTTTCATTTCTTATGAGAGTATAAATTCGGGGGCGAAATTACATCGAGTATTCGTCCGTTTCACATTTTTTAACATACGGATGAAAATATTTTTTCCGAGCCCGTTTTCGTGCTCAATTGATGGCCTTCAGAACACGCACCACCTTCACAAAACGGCTTTTGTAATAGTCGAAGGCATCAAAGGGTGTGATAACTATTCCTTTACGGTTGCTTGTAGCACTATGAATGAACTTCAGTGGCTCTCCCCCTTCGGTGATCACAATTCCAGCATGACCTACCGGCCTACTTGCCTTGTTCGATCCCGCAAACAGGATGATGTCGCCTTTTTGGACACTATCGATCGGGACTTCCATTCCCACCAAAGCCAATTCTGGCGATGACCTAGGCAATTCGATGCCGAAATTGGAGAATACGTAATTCACAAACCCGCTACAATCAAATCCCGATGTCGTACATCCACCGTATTGATACGGGATTCCCAGTAGCGATTTGGCCAGACCTACCAACGAATCAGAACTGAACAAGCTTGAACTCTTTTCGACAATAGGGCTTTCGAGCGGCTTATTCTGAGCTGTGGCCAGTGCGGAAATGAGGCAGAATAGGGTTATCCAGATGAATTTCACGGCAGTAAAGCTATTTAGCATAACCATACAAAACGACTTGGCCTTGACATTTACATGCCAAG
>CAMCFW010000342.1 GCA_945874195.1 Chryseobacterium gleum | reverse complement strand
TCGGGGTTGAAAAGGCGCGGATAAAGCCATTCGCTAACGAGCATCATGCCGATGGAGATCGGAAAAAAGAGGTGCATGAGTTTCAGACTTTCGTTCTTGATCAACTGCACGGATTCTGGCAGAGGAAGCTGCGAAACCTTCGGCACCATGCCGTTGCTGAACGCATTGGCCAACAAAAGCACCAGTGGAAATTCCTTCGCGCCATAGCGATAAATGGCAAAGGTGCTTTCGTCAAAGTATTTCGAGACGATAAAACCGTCCAAGTATTCGGCTGAACCCGACAGCAGCGTGGCGGCCATCAGCGGAACAGCGGTGATAAGGAATTGTTGGATATATCCTTTGTCAAACTTGAACTCCGCATATTTGATAAGCAGCCCGATGGTGATGATGAAACGGACAATGGAACTGAACACCAGGCCGAGCATGGCCTCTTCCAATCCGTGGCCCAAGGCGATAGGGCCAGCCACTGCGGCCAGTTGAATGCCGAATGCAACGACTCCATAGAGCGCCAATCCCTTCGCCTTTTCCTTCAGCAAAAGGATGTATTCAGCCAAAAAACTGGGCCCGATAAAGAGGACATAGAACGAGAACGTACCGTAAAACGCCAACACCTCGGGGTTGTTGGCCATCATGGAATAGGGCGTGATCAGCAACCGGAACGCGATGAAAACCAACACGGAAATACCCGCAAGCACGAGGAATGCGTTGAAGAATTCCCTCGACCTTTCAGCGGGTTTATAGTTTGCGAGAAGCGATTGCGTAAGGCCCGAAAGCCAGAAGAAACTGAGCACGCTGCCGAAGAAGAGCAGCGCTTCGTAAATGCCAATGTCGTAGGTGCTGAGCCCCAGTTTTGTGAACAGGATTCCCGTGAGGAAGAAGGTCGCGAAACGCAACACTTGGAAAAACTGAAGGGCGCGGACGGCAGTCAAATCAAGTGGTAATTATCGCTTCAGGGGTGTTGTTCTTGAAAGAGAAAAATGCGAGGTAAAACTCGAAACTTCCCCAGAGGAATGCAACCATGAAGAGGGTGGCGATGAGTTCGGGATGAAAAATAAGCCATCGGTCGTAATTGATATCGATACCTAAGAAGTGTTCGAAGTAGCGTAGAAAGCGCATGACCGATTCCATATTGAGCAGATAGCCCATGGAAACGAGCATGTAAACAATGGGGCGATGGGTGAGCACCATGAAGAGTCCGGAGAACAGGACGGCCGGATGAACGTAGCGTTCGTGCATCTGGGTGTTGAACAAAAAGAATGAAAGTGTGACGAGCGCAGCCACTTGAAAGATGGTTCCGAGGCGTTCGTTGCGTTTCAGGTTGTCGAACGCACCATTGTTTATGGCCAGAAAAAGCGGCAACATGACCATTCCAGATCCAATGAAGAACATGGCCATTCCCCAATATTTGAGCGGTACACGGAAAACGGTGTGGTTGTCGGGAAAGGTGAACGGGTCGTTGACGAGATAGTACCAGAAATTGTAAGCGTGGCGCGAAAGGGTCGGGTATTTATCGACCGAGCGGCTGAGAATGGCGTGGATGGTTTCGGGAAGGTTTCCCGAAATGGCGAACGGCAGCAGGATGAGCACCTGAATTCCAATCAATGTAAGTGCATGCAGAGCCAGTGGTTTCATTCCCTTCTCTCTGATGAACGGCAGACTCAGTACGAGCACCAACGGCAGAAAAATAATGGCCTGCAACTTGAAGTTGATGGCGATAAGCATTAGTACGAACGCCCATTTCCAGTGTCCGCGTTCGGAATAGATGAGGGCGGCCAAAGCGAAAAACGTGTGAATCGTATCGACCTGTCCCCAAATGACTGTGTTGTACCAGAATGCCGGATTGAGGAAAAACACGAGAAATCCCATCATCGGTTTTCCTGTCCGTTTCAGGATGTGAATGACAACCAAGAGGGTTATGAGGTCGAACGGCAGCACCAAGGCTTTGAGCCAATTGACTGATGTGAGACCGATCTCCGCTGCATTATTGTGGAAAAGCGAGAATACTTTGAGCAGATAAAGGATGAGCGGATGGTTGTTGACATCGGGGTTTTGGTAGACACTTCCGAGGCCGTGGTTCAGAATGTCCTGCGTCCATGTGATCCAGAAGAACTTGTCGTAGCCAGCATCGGGCAGCACGAACAGGAAGCCAATGTAGGCCAGTCCGAAAAGGATGTAGAAGCCGATGGCATCCTTATGTATCCATCGCAGCCACATTTTTCACCCGATCTTATTGAACTTAAAACGGATGGAATTCCCGATCACGACCACATCTGAAAAAGCCATGCTAAATGCTCCGAACATCGGATTGAGAAACCCGAATGCAGCCAATGGAATTGCAACCACATTGTAAGCGAAGGCCCAGAACAGATTCTGCTTGATGGTGAGCACCGTATGATGTCCCAACTGGAAAGCCTCTTTTATTTTGCCAATGCCGCCCTTCTCTAGCACGACCACGCTTGCGGCATTGATGGCAACCTGTGTGGCATTGCTCAACGAAATGCCGACCGTGGCACGCGTCAATGCCGGAGCATCGTTGACCCCATCGCCCACCATGGCTGTTGGAACCTCATCTGCAAACTGCCCGATCATTTTCAGTTTTTCGTCTGGCGATTGTTCGGAATAAACGGTTCTGATGCCCAATTCTGCGGCCACCAACTCGCATTTACGCTTGCGGTCTCCGCTGAGCATGATGGTTTCAATTCCTTTCGAGTTGAGGTAGGAAATGAGGTCTTTCGCATCATCACGTATCCTGTCTGTGAGGGAAATCTCCGCCACCAATTGGTCGTTCTTTAAGATATAAATATCACTGTCGGTCGGTTTCATGTTCGCATCGAGTATCTTGAACGATCCGACCTTCCATTCATTGCCTAAAGTGTCTTTTCCGATCAGCCCTTTACCTTTTTCTTCCCGAACTGAAGCAAATTCCACCCATTTCGCTTTCGGTCGGAGTTCTTCCACAATGGCGCGCGCAATCGGGTGCGAAGAATGCTGTTCGATGCTGAAAAGCACATTCAATATATCTGACTCTGTTCCGGAAATGACGTTAAACGAACCGATCTTGATGTCGCCCGATGTCAAGGTTCCTGTCTTATCGAACACCACCTTCTTCACTTTCGATAGATTTTCGATGCTTTCCGCTCCTTTGAAGAGAATGCCATTCTTCGCGGCACGTCCCAACCCGACCATCACGGCCGTTGGTGTGGCCAAT
>CAMCFW010000341.1 GCA_945874195.1 Chryseobacterium gleum | reverse complement strand
CTCAACTTGATAGTGGCCTTGTAGTTTCCTTTTCCACCGAACATGGGATAGCCGGCTGGCGGGGTCTCTCGAACGAAACCGAGCGAGAAATCGGGTTGTAATTTGAGGGTTTCATCAAAATCTGGAAAGATGCCTGCCGAGACGAAATTCCCATCAAAGGCCAATCATTCCTTGGTGAAATTCTCCAAGCTGTCGATGGTGAACGGTTCGAGGTGCATGTAGAAATCCTTTTTATTGGACACACCATCCTGAATGGAACGCTTGTCGTAATAGACATACGAATCTTCGGTGGAGTTGAACACCGGATAGCGCGGATGGTCCTTCAATCCCGATTTATTATCGGGTCGGTCCACCAAAAGCTCCCCTTTCAGATCGCGAAGCACGGTTTTAACTGGTCGAAGCGCTTGAACGCCATTTTCATCTTCAGGTCCATCGGGCACTTTCATCCGCAGCGAGTCGATCTTGTTCATGTTTATCTTGAAATCGTCATAGCTGAAATAGAATTCATGCCCGAAAAAATCGAGACGGCCACCGATCACCTTCCCATCGAACAAAAAGTCGCGGTTCTTCTTCAAGGTCAATTCCTGTTCGTATGGAAAAACCACCACGTTTTGTGAATCGGACAGGAATACTCGGCCAACTCCATTCATGTCCATGTCCCAGTTCAGCAGGTTCAGTTTGGCATTGGGCAGGCCTCCAATGGTCGATTCGAACTGAAGGATGTCGTAGTCGGTCTTCTTTGAGCGCGACAGCACGTAATGATGCAATTTTGGACTAATGACCACCAGATCTTTGTCGTAATCGTAGGTCATGAAACCAGCATTTGCCAGATTGATTAGAAAGACCTTTGTCTCGCTAATATCCGATTTGAATATCCTGGCCACTTCTTCAACCTTAAGGTCATTGCGTCCGAGGGTCTTAATCTGGTCGCGGATCTTCCAAAGCGGATGAATCTCGGCTGTTCCTTGAATGCGGTCGTAGCGATATTCGTCATAGTAGGTTCCTGATTCGAACATGGCGCTGCTTTCTGCCCCACCTGTGGTGTTGCTGAGCTCCATCCAATCGGTGGCCATGTCCCACGAGATCTGATCAACGTGCACATCCACCTGATGGAAACTGTCGAAGAACGGGCTTCTGCCCGCCCCTTCCTTATCCTTGCTGAATACAACTTTGTGCTTCTCTACACTGTAATCGATGTTGACTCCGGGATGGAAAATGGAGTCGTTCTCGTAATAGAAAACCACCTCAACCTTGTTTGCCACGATCTTATCAGGTTTGATGACAAACGATTTAGATCTGGCCTCGATGAAACGTTCGTTCTTTTTGGTGATGTGATTCATCTTTTTGAAGATGAGAGTTGCATCCTTTTCGGCATTGCCCGAACCGATGAATTTGACGCCATGCTGAGAGAACCCGCCCGAATAATCGATGTCCTTATACATGTCTTTAATAAGGATGCGCTTGTCATACGAATCGAAACGAGGGTAAGAAGCCGTGCCTTCCTCCACATCGGCCAGCACTTTTTCGGTTAATGTTCCTATGTGCGGCTTGTCCAGATAATCGGGATGAAAGAAGGTGACCGAATCGATGACGTATGTCGATTTTGTGGCATCAACCGAATAATTCTTGATGTCGGCATAGGTTTTTGCAGGATCAAAACCGGCCCTTCGCCAATCTACCTTCCCACCCTTACCAATCCATTTTGTGATGGTGGGGTAATAGACGCCTTCGGTTCCGTATATGATGGAACTATCGCGCTTTGAATAGACCTTCAGGTCCAACTTTCCGAAGACGATCTTGGGCAGCGAATCGAACTGGATCTTGTAGGCATCATACTTGGCCACCCATTTCACCGCCTGCGATTCGAAAAGAATGTAGTTTGAAAACAGGCCTTTGCAGACCTCAAGGTATTCGGTGAACTGCTTTCGCGAAAGGGTGGTTATGGTCTTTTCGAGGCCTGCGTGAAAGGCATCGAAATCTGATGCTGGCTTCATGCTTGTTGCAAAACTCATCAGGGTATACATGTAATTCTCGAAGTCAACCTGCTTCTTCTTCTCTTTGAGCATCAGGTCAGAAATGGCGTAGATACGTTCTTTCTGCTGTGGGCTATAGTGACCGCTGTTCCAAACCGGAAGAAAGGTTTCTTCTACCAGCACTTTGGCCGCCTTGGGATCGCCCATGGCAAAGAATTCCTGAAGTTCCTGAATGAACTTTTCGTTGTCGTGGGTGAAAGCTTTCAATGTTTGCGCATGGGCAGTTGGAGCCAGCAGAAACAACGCTAAGCCAAAAAGTAAAAAGAATCGCTTCATGTTATTGTTTGATGAATTGGGCCGAGACCCAATTGTTCTTCGTGAGATTTCCGTTAAAGATAAAGCCCGATCGCACAGCCACATCCTTGATCAGTTCCAAGTCTTCAACATAAAATCCACTGACAAAAAGCTGACCATTCTTGTTGAGAACGGCAGCATATTTCGGAATGTCTTCCAACAGCACATTGCGATTGATGTTGGCCATGATGGTATTGAACTTCTTTTTGCCCAACAGGCTGGCGTCACCTTTCAATATCTCGATATCGCTGATCTGGTTGAGTTCGCAATTGTCGGGTGCATTCTCGAACGCCCATTCGTCAATATCGATGGCGGTTATGTCATTTACGCCCAATCTGTGGGCCACAATGGCCAGAACGGCTGTTCCGGAACCCATGTCGAGCAAGGGGCCCTTGGTCGGTTTGGTCATCAAGTATTCAACCATCAGCGAAGTAGTGGCGTGATGCCCGGTTCCGAACGACATCTTGGGCATGATGAGTATTTCTAGCTTGAAGCCCGACTTCGAGGTATGGAACGGAGCACGTATCCTACACAGGTCCTTTATTTCAACAGGATCGAAGTTCTTTTCCCATTCCTCGTTCCAGTTCTTTTCTTCGGAAAGAGACGAAGTGAACGAAATTTCGAATTTGGCCTCACGAATGCGTTGGAACACATCCAGCACTTCGTTCATTTTCAGGTCAACCTCCGGAATGTAGGCCTCCACTCCTTCTTCGGTTTCGAGAAAACCCTCGAAATTGATGTCAGAAAGTTCGGAAATAAGGATCTCCCGTCCGGGTTCGATCGGACTGACCTTGATAGTAAGCACCGCGTGGGCCATGTCAGAAAGAATGGATGATGGATAAAAAGTCGGATGAATTGAGCGAGGCCCCTCCAATGAGTCCAC
>CAMCFW010000340.1 GCA_945874195.1 Chryseobacterium gleum | reverse complement strand
ACGGATTTGATGGCTTTAGGCATGATGCCACAAAACACGTTCCGCAGGAATTCTGGCGAGTGCTCACAAGAAAGATCAAAGAACGGGTGGTGGTAGAAAAAGGCAGACCCATTCTCCAAATGGGCGAGACCTTTGGAAGCCGCGAACTGATCGGTTCATACATCGGTTCAGGCATGATGGATGGGAAATTCGACTTCAATCTCTATTTCGATGCTCGCAACGTATTCGCGCTCGATGATGAGAATTTCAATCGACTGGGCACTTCTCTAAGGTCGAGCTTAAGCTACTACGGGCATCATCATCTTATGGGCAATATCACCGGCAATCACGACCTGCCCCGTTTCATATGCTATGCAGGCAAGGCTCTGAAGTTTGGCGAAGATGAGAAAGAGGCCGGCTGGAGTCGCGACATAAAGGTTGAAGACCCGATCGGCTACCTGAAACTCCAACAACTAATCGCATTCATGTGGACCATTCCAGGCATTCCGGTAATGTATTATGGAGATGAATTCGGAATGGCAGGCGCTGGCGACCCGGACAACAGGCGAATGATGCGTTTCGAACTTTCGGAAGATGAATCCCGCACATTGGCCGTCAGCAAAACCATAACCGCACTGAGAAAGAACCACTTGGCGCTGCAATTCGGAGATATCTACGACATCTGTGCCGATGGAAAGATGATGCATTTCCGAAGAAAGTATTTTGACGATGAGGTCATTGTCATTTTCAACAAGGACAGCCTTCCCCAGGTAATGCCCTTGGCCACCGTTCAAGAGAATTGGGTGGCCAATTTAGGTTCAGAATTGAAATACCGCAATGGAAATGTGGAGGTGAAGATACCGGCCTACGGATTTGAGATACTGACCATCAAATAGAGACACAAGCACATTTGGGTTCAAACCCACACAATCACAACCAGAACAAATTAAGCCTAATGATAAACTCCCATTCGATCTTAAAACTTTCAGCCATTCTACTCTTCATTCTTGGCGTCAGTTGTCAAACGCCTCCACCGCCTGCGGTCAAAACAGCGGAAGTGCAAGAAAAATGGTCGGAGAACAGCACCATTTACGAGGTCAATCTGCGTCAGATGACCAAAGAGGGAACATTCAAGGCCTTTCAAGAACAGCATTTGGACCGATTGGCCGACCTCGGTGTCGAAATACTATGGTTCATGCCCATTCATCCGATCGGAAAGACCAACCGAAAAGGCACCATGGGAAGTTATTACTCGGTGCAGAACTATCAGGCCGTGAATCCACAACACGGAAGCATGGATGACTTCAAGGCATTGGTAAACGCGGCTCACGCAAAAGGCATGAAGGTGATCATCGATTGGGTGGCCAACCATACTTCTTGGGACCATGTCTGGATAGCTCAGCATCCCGATTGGTTCACCAAAGACAGCCTGGGGAATTTTATACCTCCTGTGGCCGATTGGAGCGATGTGATGGATCTGAACTATGATAACTTGGAGATGCGGGAGGCCATGGTCCAAAGTCTCGAGTTCTGGATAAAAGAGGCCAATATTGATGGTTATAGATGCGATGTGGCCGAAATGGTGCCGCTCGATTTTTGGGTGGACGCCCGGGCCCGACTGGATTCTATCAGGCCTATCTTCTTTTTGGCCGAGGGCGAAAAACCCGAATTGCATCAGGCCTTCGACATGACCTACGCATGGAGTTTTCATCACCTCATGAAGCAAGTGGCCAAAGGCGAAAAAGGCGCATCAGATGTGGCGGCCTACTGGGCTTGGCACGACACGGCCTATAACGATGATGCGATCCGCATGCAGTTCATTTCCAACCACGATGAAAATTCGTGGAACAACACCATTGCCGAAAGTTTCGGAGCGAATCAGAAGGCGTTTGCCGTGCTGAGTTTCACTGTTCCAGGAATGCCCTTGATATACAGTGGAATGGAGGCGGACCTAGACAAACGCCTGAAGTTCTTCGATAAGGACACTATCGCTTGGAAGGACATGCCTTTGCAAGGATTTTACAAGTCCTTGGTAGATCTCAAAGCGAATGAGAACAATCTTCGAAATGACGAGTTCGGAGGCTCGATAGAATTCCATGATGCCGCAAACGACCGCATTTTGCTTTTCACGCGCACCAAAGAAGAGAACAGACTGCTGGTTGCATTGAATTTTACTGCTGATACCGTGACCGTTCCTTTAGAAACCTTGCTGCTGAATGGAAGTTTCAAAGGTCGTTTCAGCGGGCGGAGTTTGATGGCCGATTCGGTAAAGACCATTCAACTTCCGCCACACGGCTACGAAGTTTATTTACCAGAACTTTGATCGACAGGTCTACTTAGTGTCATATTGACACTAATTACTATATTCGTCTCAACTAAATAATGATAGGACCTAAAACAGGGCCATGGTCAAACCTTTACTAAGTGCATTTCTGGTTCTGCTTGCCTCCATGACCTACGCTCAGACGGGCACGCTGAGCGGCATTGTGACCGGAGACGACAAACTTTCCATCATTGGTGGAACAGTTGTGCTTGAAGGGTCGACCATTGGAACATCGACCGACATCGATGGAAAATTTGAACTGAAGGGTCTTCCGGTCGGGGAACAGACCTTTGTTTTCTCTTTCATCGGACTTAAAACGCAGAAGCACCGCATCAACATTAAGGAAGGAGATGTCGCCACGTTCAATGTCACCCTAGCAGAGGACGTGATGTTGCTTGATCAAGTGGTTGTGGTGGGGTACGGTACTACCCAGAAACGCGACATCACCGGGTCTATTGCCACCATCAAGGCCGATGCTATTGCAAGTTCAACGCTGCCAAGTGTCGATCAGGCGCTACAAGGCCAGGCCGCTGGGGTCAGCATCATTTCGCAGAATGGTATTTCAGGTTCCGCAGTTAAGATCAACATTCGCGGAACGAACTCCATTGCAGCTGGAAGCCAACCCCTGATCGTGGTAGATGGAATCCCGATCACCACCGGAAACTTCGACCCCGGAAATCTAGGTTCGAGTTCAAATGCGCTTTCTGATCTTAACCCGAACGACATTGAAAGCATAGAGGTGCTGAAAGATGCGGCTGCCACGGCAATCTATGGTTCAAGAGGGGCAAATGGTGTGGTGGTGGTAACCACCAAGCACGGAAGTTCCGGAAAATCGAACATCAACATTGGCTATAGTTACGGCATCATGAACGAGACCAATCGGGTCCAGTTTTTGAGCGCGTCAGAGCATTTGGCCC
>CAMCFW010000339.1 GCA_945874195.1 Chryseobacterium gleum | reverse complement strand
GGCTTTGAATGGCAGGAGCAGCATCTCCTGTTCCGAATGGATAGCCACCAGGGGCGGTTGTATAAGCCCCACCCGTATTATAAGCGTAGGTTACTGTATATGTTGCAGAGGTACTGGTCAATGAACTGAAATCGTTCGAGCAGTTGCTGGTGGCTAAAACCCTATAGTAGCGGGTTCCTGAGATTTTGTAAGGAGTGTAACTTATTGTGGTGGACGCATTTAAAACGGTGTTTGCCCCCGAAGGAATATCGCTCCATGGGCCATTAGGGGTATTGGAGATCTGCCATTTATACCATCTTGCCATAACCCGACTGTTGCCATCCGTATTTGACGTAATTGTCAGCGCGGTTGGAGCAGCCGTCTGACACTTCACTTGATTTGCCGGAGTGAGTCCAGACAGAGCTGGCGCAACGTCATATTCCCAATAAATGCTGTATCTGACGCCCCACAATGCACCACTACATGTTCTTGTTCCTTCGTATTGCGTCCAAGCACACGGGGGGTCATTTGTGATCGTTCGGGTACTGACGTTGGCAAAGGAACCGCAATTGCCATCGTTTCCACCGCCCCAACTTCCACCATCATCTTCGTAGGCCCTTAATTCAACATTCACTTGTGCCCCGTATGTGGAATTGGTCGTTCCCCTCCATCCGCTGTTAGAATAGTTTCTCCAACCACAGTCATCGTCTCCAGCGTACTTATTCCAATTGGTCCAGCCGGTTGAAAGACTATTGTCATTGACCCTTAGCTCCCAATTGTTGTCTGGCCCACCACACAAAAAACAATCACCACAAACGCCTCCGCGTAGTTGATCCCCCTTTATTTTGTACGTAATGTTCTGCGAAAAAGCAGTAATCGCAAGAGAAAGAATGGCAATCGTTATGCTAATTCGTGTATTCATCTTTTTCATGTTGATAGAATATGGTATCACGTTTCTAAAAGGTCAGGATTACAATAGCTAGATGATGAATACCCATTTAAACAATGTAATACGCCATATGGTTTAGCAAGAAAACGACCATCCCAACGTCTTTACTAAGTTTCAAATCAGCATTCGATTTCAAATGATTTACCACAAGAGCCCCAAGCAATTTTGGTTAATGAACAACAGAACACTATTCAAGGATTTTTCTAAATTTAGCGATGCGTGTAATACGTAGTGTGCTGGGGCCAAAAGAAAGCAAACAAAAATTAAGTTTCAGCATACGGTCCATGAAATAGACTTTACCAAATGCAAAAACGCCCCGACAATCTGTCGAGGCGTTTTGAACCGACCACTAATGGTCGGCTTAGGCTGTAGCAGAAGCTTTAGCGGCTTTTGCAGGCTTACCGATCTTACTTTCAAGGTCAGCAACTTTGGCTTTCAGGTCAGCAAGAATTTCTTCTTCTGTTTTCTTAACGATGCCAACTTTTTCTTTGATCTCGTTGTATTTGGCTTCGAATTCTTCTTTGCGAGCCTCAGTCTTCTCGAAAAGCTCATCAACCATTTTCTTGCCTTCAACATCAGAGATCTTACCTTTCTCGATAAGGTCTTTTACTGTTTCTTCGAATTTGCTTGATACTTCAGCAGCTAGATCAACACCAGCGTAAAGGAATTTTTTGAATGCGTCTTCCATTGTTTTATTTTTTTAGTTGTTAGTGAATTAATGTTTGACGCAGGACAGTAGGCAATAACTGTGCACAAGGCCGTGCCAAAGAGAATTTTAAAAACAACAAATGCGCTGAAACCCTCGTCAATAAAGAGATTCAGAAAAATTTATCCTGTTTTGGCACGGGCTGATGCCAAAAAACATGATTACTGACAGGCCTGACAGAGGGTTTGTCAGAAAGCGATTTTCGGGTCGTGCTGTCAGGTGTGTCAGGTTTTTCTTTCTTTGAGGCAAACTCGAAAAATGAACCATTACGATAAACTCCGCAAGCTGGTTGAAATAGATTCACCAACCGGATTCACCGCTGACGCATGCAGATACATTTATGACTATTTCACCTCGCTAGGCTACACGCCCGAATACACGAATAAGGGTGCGGTGAAATGCTCGTTGGGCCAGAATCCGACAATTGCCATGGCGGCACATGTCGATACGCTCGGGGCCATCGTATCAGGCATTCAGAAGGACGGACACTTGAAGTTTTCCCTTTTGGGCGGACTGTCGCTCAATGGTTTCGAGGGGGAATATTGCCGGATACATGCTCATAGCGGAAAAGTTTATTCAGGAACACTGCTGCTCAAAGACCCGTCCGTTCATGCGAATCATGAGACCAACAGCAAGCAACGAACGCTCGAAAGCATGTTCATCCGGTTGGACGAAGAGGTCACCACGGCAGACGATACGAAGAGGCTCGGTATTTCCAATGGAGACATCATTGCCTTCGACACCAAATATCAGGAATTGGAAAGCGGCTACATCAAAAGCCGCTTCATGGACAACAAGGCGGGCTGTTTTGTGCTGATGGAGGTGGCAAGACGGCTGAAGGAAGCAGGAAAAAGCGCGCCCGTTGAGCTGTTCTTCAGCAACTACGAAGAGGTTGGACATGGCGGAACGTGCGGCTATGCTCCGACCATTCAGGAACTGCTGGTCATAGATATGGGAGTGATTGGAGACGCTTGCGAAGGCAAGGAAACAACCTGTTCCATCTGCGCCAAAGACAGTAGCGGCCCCTACGACTATGAATTCCGCAAAAAACTGGTGGACCTGGCCGATAAGGAAAAATTGCCTTATGCGGTTGACATCTATCCGTATTACGGATCCGATGGTTCTGCCGCTCTAAGGGCAGGAAATGATTTCCGTGTCGGGCTCATCGGCCCAGGTGTTGCGGCTTCCCACGGCATGGAACGGACGCACAAGAAGGGAATTGAGGCTACGGTGGGGTTGTGTTTGGCCTACCTAGGTCTATGATTATTTGGCTGAAAACAGATTAGAAATCTGTTCCTGAAGCGCATCTCCATAAACGTCTTTCATAACGATTCGACTTTCAGCGTCTATGATGAAAATCTTTGGGGTGGTAGAAAGGCCATAACGAAGGGCAACAGAAGAGTTTTTAATTGCAACCTGCTCACTCACGTTCGGGTAAGTGGACCTGCTACCTTTGATTGGACAGTAAGTTAAGTCTTAGTACAGCGGTTTAACCTTAAATCAGATGGCAGGCATAAGAAGAAAGCATGACAGGGAGTTCAAGCTCAAAGCGGTAGAGCTGAGCTATCAAAAGGATAACATAAGAGAA
>CAMCFW010000338.1 GCA_945874195.1 Chryseobacterium gleum | reverse complement strand
GTAGGATGTGCCGCTCCACAGCCGGCAGAACATCGGGCGTTTCCAACAGATGGAAAAAGCCGTGTTCAGCGCATTTGACGGTTAAAGGAACTCTATGAAACGCAATGAATTTGACGGCAGAAGCGAACCGTTCTGTGCTGTTTTCGGTCTTCGTAGCTGGAAGGTCTTCTTTGAAATAGAAGCTGTCGTAATCGCAGCACGTACGTTTCACCCCGCTTTCACCAGATGGGTCACAACTATCGGAACAACCTTGAATGCTCTGGTTAATGGCCAGCTTGTGTTCTCCGCTCATTCCACAGACCATGTGATCGACATAAAACCCCATGCTGCTAAGCAGAACAAGGACGGCCAATACGAATGATGAGATGGTCTTAAGCAGTTTCACTTTGCAAAATTACATTTTCAAACGCCAAGATTTGTCCTGAACAGCTTTACGGCAATGGCCAACAGGATAATGCCGAACACTTTCCGGAGCACATTGATGCCGCCTTTACCTAAGAAACGCTCAATATGCCGAGTTGTTTTAAGAACCAGATAGACCAGAGCCACATTGATGACAATGGCAACAAGTATATTCTGGGTCTGATATTCTGCCCGAAGTGAGAGCAAGGTGGTAAGCGTGCCTGCACCCGCTATGAGCGGAAATGCCAAGGGCACCACCGAAGCGGTGGCTGGACTGTCGTCTTCCTTATACAGTTGTATCCCGAGGATCATTTCCAACGCAATGAAAAAGATGACGAGTGAACCCGCAATGGCGAAATCGCTCACGGTGATTCCTATCAGGCTCAAGATGCTTTCTCCGAGAAACAGGAAAACGACCATCAGCACCAACGCCACTATTGTTGCCAGTCCCGACCGGATGTGACCGTTCTTTTGGCGCAACTGAATGATGATGGGCACGCTGCCAACAATATCTATCACTGCGAAGAGGATCATGGATGCAGTCAGTATTTCCTTGAGATTCAATTGCAAGTAGCTTCTTCTTTGAGTGGCTGCAAAGGTAGAGATAGGAATGACCTTCAGGTCTATCGAAACAGTGTGCTATTGGCCGAAAAGTTGCACGAAGACGTCATTCACCTTGGCCACCGGTATCACTGCGATCGATCTGGTCTTCATCACATTGGCATCGGCATTGCGTTTCGAGATGAAAATGCGCTTCATACCCATTTTGGCGGCTTCTTCTATCCGTTGTTCAATCCGGTTCACTGGTCTTATCTCTCCACGGAGCCCCACTTCAGCAGCAAAGCAATTGTCGGGCTGAATGGGAAGATCGGCATTTGAGGATAGAATGGCGCAGATAACACCAAGATCAAGTGCAGGATCATCCACTTTCAATCCCCCGGTTATGTTCAGAAATACATCTTTCTGTCCGAGATTGAATCCACAGCGTTTTTCCAACACGGCCAACAACATGTTCAATCTACGCATATCGAATCCGGTGCAAGAGCGTTGAGGCGTTCCATAAACGGCCGAACTGACCAGGGCCTGCGATTCGATGAGCATGGGTCTGATGCCTTCCAACGTGGCCGATATGGAAACTCCACTAAGGGGTTCATCGCGATCCGGAACCAAGATCCGGCTCGGGTCAGAAACTGCTTCAAGCCCGTCCGATCTCATCTCGTATATGCCCAATTCGGGTGTAGATCCGAAGCGGTTTTTCACAGCGCGCACGATCCTGTATAAATGATGTCGGTCGCCTTCAAATTGAAGGACTGTATCCACCAGGTGGTCCAGGATCGTGGGCCCAGCAATGGAACCATCCTTTGTTATGTGTCCAACCAGAATGATAGGGGTGTCTGATTCTTTTGCGAACCGCAGAAACTCGCCTGTGCATTCACGTATCTGCGAAACGCTTCCGGGCGTAGATTCGATCAATTCTGAATAAACGGTCTGAATAGAATCGACAATGATCACATCGGGCTGCAGTTTCTTGATCTGCTTGAAAAGCTTGAATGTTGAGGTTTCAGTCAGCACGAAGCAATCCGGATTTCGGATACCGATCCGTTCTGCCCTCATCTTTAACTGACCTTCGCTTTCTTCGCCAGAAATGTAAAGCACCTTTTTACCCTTCCATCTCAATGCCAACTGAAGTAGTAGTGTGGACTTGCCTATTCCCGGTTCGCCCCCGATAAGGGTCAAACTGCCTGGCACCAGACCACCACCAAGCACGCGGTCAAACTCCATATCAGGCGTGGAAAAACGGGTTTCAGGGTTGGCCTCTATCTCGTTGATAGATCGGATCTCGTACTGTTTACCAGCACTACCAAGCTTGGGTGTATCGCTTGCCTGCTTTGAAGAGACCACCTCTTCAACATAGGTGTTCCATTCTCCACAGGAACTGCATTTCCCTTCCCATTTTGGAGAGGAATGTCCACAATTCTGACAGAAAAAGTTGGTTTTCGCCTTGGCCATCGGAAGGCCAAAGATGCAGATTTACTACGGGCGTACGAATTCGCGGATCACGTAGCTACCGTTGGCACCTTCTTGATCTGCAGTGGCAAGACGCATCGATTCATTATCAATCTTGTCAATGGTCCATTTAGCATTAGAGATCATTGGGATGACCTTTGAACTGGAAATAGATGGCACAAAGCCCGAAATCTCCACCACAGCATCCAGAAATTCTGCGGAGGTCTTATACTGAGCACGACCACCAATAACGGGCTGAGGATTCGGATTCCCATCGGTTGGCGGAGAATAAATGACAATGGTAATCTCCCCGCCTTCAAAATTCCAGATGTAAATGTTCTCGTCAGAAAGGTCGTTTATCCAGAACAATTGCCACTGACCTTCCAATTTGTTGATGTTGGTCGAACTGCACGCACTCAGACCAATGACGATGGTCATCATCAGCATTGAACGTAAAAAAGTGAGTCTGCTCATCAGGCTTAAAATGGAATGTAAATATAAGCAAGTTCAAACAACTACTGTAATTCCGGCTTGGTCTTGTGCAACACCGGCATCAGAATTAGTGATGCTACTCCGAATAGGACGATCATCACGGTCTGGGCCACCCATATTATCCATCCCATGGCCAGACCTGCTTCGTAACCTATCCCGTAAATGACCAACGTTTGTGCCACTGCCACCGGATAAACCCCTATTCCACCCTGTACAAGAACAATGCTGAAACTGGCCATGACGAACGAGGCCAATACGGCAGAAATAGATGCATCGCTGGTTTCAGTAAGCGCAAAGAATGGAAGGTAGAACATGCAGAGATACATGATCCA
>CAMCFW010000337.1 GCA_945874195.1 Chryseobacterium gleum | reverse complement strand
TAAATATTCGCCAGTTCTGAATGCTGAACGACCGAAGGAAGAAACTTTTCCAAAAAGTCCTTTCCATTCCAGTTAAGAATGACCACGGCAATTCGCATCGTCAACAAAGATGAATGAACGCGCTCAATGGATCAGTAAGGATTCTCGAAGAAATCCTTCGAGCGTCCACCATAGTGGTCGCCCGTATTTTCCTGATCAAGGTCCACCGTGGCAGAGCTGCGTTTGTGCAGATCATAGTTCCAGCGGATATTGGTGATCTCATTCTTTGCATCAGAATGGATCAGGATGAACTCTGGGCTTCCTTGTTCTGTATTGGCGAAAACGAATTTACGATTGCTCTGTGCTGCACTCTTATTGTCTCTCAGTTCATAGTAATGCCAGATCTCGTAAGGATAAGTGTTGGGCTCGAAATAATTTGGCGAAATCGTGTTCGGAGCACCATATTGAAGATAAACCCGTCACCGATCAGTATCATACCCTTTCCGCAGATTGGTAGTGTAATTGGCATTCACCTTCTGAACCTCCTTCCAATAGTTCAGCCAGGCCTGTTCTGGATTGTTAGGGTCACGTAGATTCCAAAAGTTGAACATGAATTTCCACATCATGTTCCTATCTCTGAAATTCATTCTCGTATTCACTTGCGTAATCTCTTGCTGACTTGAAATTGGGTGTAGGCATCGAAGATATTCCTTCAACATGTCAAGATCCTGATACTTGGTCACAAACGTTCCATACAACTCATTCTCTTTTCCGATAGTTTCCAGCGCTTCGTTTGCCGCAATAGCACCATTGAATCGTTGAAAGAACATGATCCGTCTGTCCATCAGTTTGTTTTCTCGGTCGCGGATCTCAATCACAACGTTGTAATTGCCCGTTTCAAGTCGCTGAATTGGAAACGACTGAAGCACTGGCACCACTTCAGCATATTCGCGTTTCACGAATTTTCGTAATCCTTCCACAAGTTTTCCGTTATCAGCATTTTCAATGAACATGTCAATCAAAAAATCCTTTTCACTTGGTTTTTCACTTTTTGAAAGGCCGTATACCTCTGCGTAAAAAGAAATATCCGACTTAGATTCAGGATAATAATCGGAAGTGTAAGGTATTAGGTCGTAACCTGATTTTGTCAGAATGTTCGGTTTTTCGGAAGTCGTGTAACTGTCAACCAATTGAATGCTGGACATGAAGAATGGCGACCTATAACTGACAGGTTTTTCAGAATTTCCTGAAGATTCGATCACATAGCTTTCGTCTGTAGACTGCGCTACGCTATTGACCATTGTTTCTGTAGCTAAAGAATCTACATTGAACCCTCTTGCTTTTTCAATTACTAAAACCTGATTGATCTTTGCAGCAGTAGCACTTGAGTCTCTCAGGTCTTTGATGGTCATTTCCAGATCGTAAGTGCCAGGTTTCAATGGTATCCTTCTTTGGTCAATGAAATCGAGCGGAGTTTCTCCTTTGGGAATAATGGGTCCTCTGACTTTGTAAGCATCCTTGAAAGGAACCCACACTCCTTTCGAAATGTGGATAGTAATGAACACCTCAGAGTAGCTTCCCGTCTCAACCTCTATCGGCTTCAAGCTAGGGCCAATGAGTTTCAAGTAGGTCTCAACATACGGACCATCGTTCGGAGACTCAAACCGGGCCATGGCAAATTCGGCACGCAGGCTCTGTCCGAAGGTATCACCAAAGCCCACCAATAAAAACGCGATAATAACAGGCAGATATCGTTTCATTCCATAAAGTTACCAATACTCTAGATCAGGCTCAGAATTTTTAGCACAATTTAACGCGATAAATAACTCTTCTAAGGCAAGAATATTCTATTACTTTTGCGCTCGGAGAGATGGCAGAGCGGTCGAATGCGGCGGTCTTGAAAACCGTTGAGGGTTAAACCTCCGGGGGTTCGAATCCCTCTCTCTCCGCCACCGAACGGTCCTGAGATGAACTCAGGGCCGTTTTTTTTTGTTCTTATTGCATGAAGAAGAAAACGTTGGTTGTGGGGGCAAGCCCCAACCCCGATAGATATGGATTCAAAGCGGTGCATAAATTGCACTTCTGGGGCCATCCGGTTTATGCTTTCGGAGCTAAGAAAGGATCGGTTGGGGAGGTTTCCATTTCAGATAAATGGCCCAATGAGCATTTCGATACGGTGACCCTTTACCTCAATCCGGCCAACCAACAGGAATATTATGGCCGATTACTAGAGTTGAAGCCTAAGCGGGTCATTTTCAATCCCGGAACGGAAAACCCTGAACTTGAATTGATGCTGAAGCAAAAGGGCATCGAAGCGGAACGGGCATGCACTTTGGTGCTGTTGAGCTTAGGCCAATATTAGTTCACGGCCTCAACGGTGTAACCTGCCGCCTTAAGCTGCGAGATTAGGCCTTTTTCGCCCACTAGGTGCATGGCTCCCACAGCAAAGAAGGTCGGATTTTTTTTCAGCTGATCTTGCATGCTGGAAATCCACTTGTCGTTCCTTTCGGTCAATAATTTAGCTTCCATCTTGTCAAATCCATCTTCTTTGGCGGCAAGTTCGCCAAGTAGGATAAGGTTTTGTGCCAGATAGGCGTCAAGTAGTTCGTTGTAATCGCGAAGCATACCGGCTGTGGCTTTTTTCAGGTCGTCCATCTGGTCTTCAATGGAAATGTTTGAAACGATGGCCATTTGTTCCTGTATGGTCTCGAGCCCGATCACGCTCTTCTTATCCTTTTTTGCCATCGAAGTAAGTTCCTGCTCATACATTTTCACGTTTCCAAGAAGGTCGGTCAGGATCAATCCGCTGACGTAAATGGGTCTGATCTTCATGTATTTTTCCAGTTTTTTCTCTTTGATCCCAAGCGAATCGACAAAGGCAGATCGAACCAAGGCGTATTCTTCAGCGCTCAGGTAATCGGTCCACGATTTTCCATCAGGCATCAACATGTCGGTGGCCATTTTCATTTGCTCCGCAAAGGGAATATCCATGTTGGCCTCCAACGCCAATACTTCCGTGCTCGAAAGCGCACTCTTCATGTTGTCCGTGAAAAAATATTTGTCCTCCGGAAGCATGTGAATGGTACCGAATAAATAGGACGGTTGTGCCATTTCGTTGCCGCTTATTTTCCACAACAATGAAGAATTATCCTGCGCTATGGTTCCGAGAGCGGAGCCAAAAAGAATGAAAGAAGTGGCAAGGCCAGAAAAGATTCGATTAATTTTCATTGGTTTAAACATTTGATGATGATGTTGCACG
>CAMCFW010000336.1 GCA_945874195.1 Chryseobacterium gleum | reverse complement strand
ATTCCATTTTTCATGTCCAAAGACTTAAAAAGTGAAATCAGTTTAGCGTGTAGCTTTTCGAAATAGAGGTTGGAGTATTTCGATGGATACATGGCTCCTATACATACTTTGCCTAAATCTCCTTGTTCATTGGAAGTATATCGATCGGCCGTAGCGGAGAGCATAATTTCTCCATCACGGAAGGTGAAATACAGGAAGATGTCGTCACAATTCATATACTTCTCAACGAGATATTTTTTGCGCTTAGATGCCTTCTTGGCCTTTTCAATGGCTAGTTCCAAATCAGCATCCGAATGACAAATGCTGATTCCTTTCCCCGAGTTTCCGTCCACTGGTTTAACGATAACTGGATAGGCCAGTTCTACCTTATTCAATGATGGAAAGTCGGTGCCTAGGTTGTAATTAGGGATGGTAGGAATTTCAAATTGCTTGCATTGATCATGAAACCACTCCTTGTCGGTGAAGACATTGCACTGTGCTTCAGTAGCATAACAAGGAAAGTTTAGCACATCGCAAACCTGTTGGTATGGAACGATTAATCGATCGGCAACACCCACCAACACTCCATCTACATTTTCGTTCCGTGCCAGTTGGACAATGCCATTCACGTCCAAGCCATCAACGTCAAAACTCTGATCAGCAAATGCTTTGGCAAATGCGTTAGGATTATTGTCAGTCACAATAACAGTAACGCCCATTTGTTGGGCTGTTTGAATGAGTGGAACCGTCTCCGGATTGGCCCCGAGAATTAGTAGTTTCTTTCCTATGAATTTGTTTGAGTATTGCATATTAGATTAAGGCCAATTACTTGTACCAAGTTCATAATCTGGCAGAAAATAAATAAATGCGAACATGAAATAAGATAAATCTTTTCCCGTCCCTTTTAGATTGAGATCAATCATTCGTCAAGCTTGTGGCTCTACTAAGTTCAACCGAAATGTGAATTCTATCTCCCGTTCGTTTATCGACAAAATAGGCATTCTTATAAGGAGGATGCGTCAACGCTCTCAGTCGGTCAATCAGTTGCCTTGCGCTCAGCTGTTCGTCCAGATCAATCTCTTGCAAGGCATAATAATCCTTCTTGAAATTCAGATTTCCGGCTTCTTGAGGGCTGAAGGTTTTGTATTCTCCTGTAAGCATGGGCATGAACCATTCTTCCAAAAGCTCATACTCGGCCTGAATGATTTTGGGGTATACTGTACCTGAGGTGTCCTCCGGTAGAATGACGATCTGCTTCTGTGCGATGATAGGGCCGTTATCGATCTTCCCATCAATCACGTGTATCGTTGCTCCAGCTGGAAGGCCATTAGCGATGCTGAAAACCCCTGGATACCAGCCCTTGTTGAACGGGTTGAAGCCCGGATGGATGTTAATGCAAAGCACTGCTTCCACTATCTCCTTCGGAAACAATTGTCTGCAGTGGTAGGAAATGATGAGGTCGAAGGAGGCACAGATCATTTCGCTGTGGTCCTTCACGTTCAATCCAGAAACGCGAGGCGATATCTTTTCAAGTTCCGATTCGCTGCCGGGAGAACAATAAACGGCAAGCTCAGCAAATTGTGCGCAACCATGCCTTTCAAACAGTTTTCGGAAGTGGTCGATCTGAAAACCGATGTCGGATATGAGTAGAATTCTGGTTTTCATAGAACAGATCCCGAAGAAGGTTTACAGGTTCTGTACGATGATTGATACAATGGTTGAAATCGTATCAGGGTTGAAATCGGACGATAGCGGAAGGCACAAGGCACGTCTGCTTGCGTCTTCAGCAACAGGCATTTTTACGGTTGGAACCATGTAGGGTAGCAGATTGAGCGAAGGATAAAAGTACCTGCGAGGAAAAATATTCTGACCATTCAGCGCATCTCTTACCCTTAGTAAGGTCTGTTCCGAGTCGAGCAGGATCGGGTAATAGGCGTAATTGTGCTCTACATTATGTGCGGTCCGAATTCGGTAAACGCTATCGTGTCCTTGCAAAAGGCTGTCGTAAAGGTCGATGGTCTTTTTGCGGTTAGCTAATATCATATCCATTTCGGGCAGCACGCAAAGTCCCATGGCCGCATGGAATTCAGACATCTTTGCATTCACACCTAATCCAAAGAACTCTTCTTGGTTCTTGTGTCCAAAATTGCCCATGTATTTCATTCTGTTGGCAAGGTCGTCATCGTTGGTCACCACAGCCCCGCCTTCGCCTGTGTGAAATACTTTGGTGGCGTGGAAACTGAGAGTAGAGATGTCACCGTGGTTCAGTACGGACTCTCCGTCTATCTTCACTCCGAACGCGTGTGCCGCATCGTAGATCACCTTTAGCCCGTGCTTGTCGGCAATACGCTTTATTTCATGTACGGCACACGGATGACCATATACGTGAGTTGCCAGAATGGCCGTTGTGCGTTCGGTAATAGCGGCTTCAATTCGTGACGGGTCAATGCAAAAGTCGATTGGGTTAACATCCACGAAAACGGGGGTGCAACCCTCCCAAACAATCGAAGACACGGTTGCGACATACGAGAATGGGGTTGTTATCACCTCTCCTTTTAGATTCAAGGCTTTGATTGCAAGTTGCAACGCAATGGTACCGTTGTTCACCAGTTGCAGGTGTTTAACTCCCAAATATTCACGCAGTCTATCTTGCAGCTCAGTTTGCTTAACACCAAGATTTGTGAGCTGACCGGATTCCCAAATTTCCGCTATCAGTCGCTGAAAGTCCTCCAAGGGAGGCAGATGTGTCTTAGTGACGTTAACTCTATCTTTCATTCAACGTGGTTTCGGGCTAAACCTTCCCAATATTCGGAGGCAAGATAAGCATGGAATACAAATGTGAACAGAAACTCTCATTTATCTCCTTCTTCTCATTTCGAAGATCAGCTTCTTGCATATGATTCGAATGATCCTAAAATTGATTTTTCGGAATGGATTCTTATCCTCATATTTCTCGTGGGTATGGCCAACCCAAGTTGAATATTCGTTATTGAAGCCTGTTGCCGTCCAATGCGCTAATAGACCGACTTCAACACCGGTCTTCCATCGCGCATAGGGTAATGAAAGTTGGTCTCTACGGCTCCAATTTTTGATCTCATTCCACCAGACGGTTCGGAGTTCGCTCTCAAAATAAGACTTACAGTGAAGCACCATTATTGTCGTTTCATGCAATTTGAAGTTGGCAGGAAGTCCGGCCAGAAAATATCGGAACATTTGAGCCGCGATTCTCCAAGGTGAATCCTTCTTTTGATTTATGCACGCG
>CAMCFW010000335.1 GCA_945874195.1 Chryseobacterium gleum | reverse complement strand
ATTGTTGCTCTGAATGTTGCTACCCACCACTTGGGTCTCCAGTCCACCCGTGAGCTTGAACTGCAGGATCTCGGCTCCACGGAACAGATTCTTGTTCTTATAAACGAAAGAGCCCGAAACTCCCAGATTACCTTCCGTATTGGTTCCCTGAAGTTCTATTGCATAAGACTGCCGCAGACCTGGAGTTAGCTTCACGTGGCAATCTAGCACGTGGGCACCATCCATCTCAATGGCTTCAGTGAAAGAAATATTGATGAACTTATACGATCTAAGGCTCGAAAGATATCGATAGGTAAGCTCGCTACGTTTCACCCGATAGATGTCTCCGGTTTTGAAGAAGACCTTATCGAAGAGCATTTCGGGCCGATGCTTGAACTTATCGTCATAGATGAAATGCACTCCGTTGTAAAGCAGCGTATCGTAATTGATGTTGCTCGATAGTTTCTGATCGTAGTCGGTGTGGACATATATGTTCCGAAGTGTATAGATCTGATGCCTTTTCGATCTGACGCGAACTGTGTCCTTAACATCTGGGTTTAGGATGGAAAGTGTGATGTCGACCTGGTGGTTTCCCATTGTGGTATCAACCAGATATCGGACGTAATCGTCCGCAAAGGCGTAGTACCCGTTGCTCTTCAGTATCCGTTCAATCCGCTCTCGCTCCGCCTGAAATTTATCCACGTCATAGGGCATTCCGTCCTTCAACACACGGTCCTTATCGCGGGTTGGTCTGGTCAAACGGGCCAACCTTTCGTCATCTATGGCATAAACCACCTTGCGCACCGAATAAGGCTCTCCACTTTTCACTGTGTAATGGGCCTTGGCGCGTTTCCGTTTGTCGTTAAAGCTTACTGAATCGGTGACAACCGCATTGAAATGCCCTTTACCCCGCAAGAATATTTCAAGTTGCTCTGCCGATTTATGCGTTATCAATGCATCATAAAGCACAGGCTCTTCGCCAATGTCTTCAAGCCATTCCCAAAAAGACCGTCTCCTATCCTTCGGTGCCTTGCCTTTGGCCCTTCTCCGTTCGTTCCTTCTTTCATTCTTTTCTTGCAGAACCTCAACTCGTTCCTCCAACTTCTGTCGATTGACGAGATTGTGCACTTGAAGGTGAAAACGGTAGAAGCCCACTATCTTTCGATTCGGTTTCTGTCGAATAAAATTTTCGAGGTCGCCCTTCGAAACCACCTTGCTGTCGTTCTGAATGATATTCTTGGTCAGCAGATGTTCGCCATCAACCAACTTGCGTGTAGGCGAACAGGAAACGGCCATCACCGACAAGGCCAGAAATAAATACGGGGTGATGTTTTTGGTAACCAATATTATATCGAATTGCTGACCTTTGCCAAAGGTAGGACAGCTTTTTAACCACCTAGCAAACTTTACACCGCTTTGTCACTATCTGCAACCGACATTAAAAACATTCGGGCCTTAGAGCAGAAGAGAAATAGGACCGAAACCGGGCTCTTTGTGGTTGAAGGACTGAAAACGGTTGAAGAACTGGTCAGGTCTAGTGTGGTAGTTGACCGTATCTATTCCACAGAAACCTTTGACTTTCTTTCAGGAATGGACAAAAATATCGTTCACCTGATCAATGAACGAGAATTGGAACGCATTTCAGCACTCCGATCACCGAATAAAATTCTGGCGGTGGCTAAGATCCCATCGGTAGGTGAGGTAGATACTGACGGGTCGCTCATCGTTGCCTTGGATGGCATAAACGACCCCGGAAATCTCGGAACCATCATTCGAACTGCAAAATGGTTTGGAGTGAACACCGTTCTATGTTCTGAAAACTGCGCAGATGCATACGACCGAAAGGTGGTTCAAAGTTCGATGGGGGCGTTGTTTCACACAAACCTTCATTATTGTAGGCTTGTTGAAAAATTGACGATGCTGAAGGAAAACGGATTCCGTTTGCTCGGCACGGGAATGACCGGAACTCCCTTGAACGAAATGAATCCATCAACGAAAACCGTATTGGTGATCGGAAGTGAATCGCATGGAATCAGCCCAGAAGTTCAACATCGGTGCGATGAATTGATCACGATCCAGAATCGGGAAAAAGACCGGAAGGTGGAATCTCTGAACGCTGGCGTGGCTGCATCCATCATTCTTTACCAATTAACCGAGCGTTCATCCCGATGAAAACTGATAAGGTCATATTGGGAATAGATCCCGGAACGGTGGTCATGGGCTATGGACTCATTCATATTCAGGGTAAGGAAATGACCTTGTTGGCCATGGGTGTGCTTAAATTGGACAAGCTTAAGGATCACCCGACCCGCCTGAAAAAGATATTTGACCGCACGGTGGAGATCATTCGCGAATACCATCCAGATGAGTTGGCCATCGAAGCTCCTTTCTTTGGCAAGAACGTGCAATCCATGCTGAAATTGGGTCGTGCTCAAGGTGTTGCCATTGCGGCAGCATTGTCTCACAACATTCCGATAACCGAATACTCGCCAAGGAAGATAAAGCAGTCGATAACGGGCAATGGAAATTCAAGCAAAGAGCAAGTAAGCGGGATGCTTGAGAACCTTTTGAGAACAAAAATGGGCGATTTTCCACTCGATGCAACCGATGGTCTGGCTGCAGCAGTTTGTCATCATTTCAATTCGGGCGCAGTTTCATCCAGCTCGAAGGCCTATTCGGGTTGGGCATCTTTCATTAAAGAAAATCCAGAACGAAAAGCTTGATCAGGCTTTGAATTCTTTGTAAATGGCCTCGGCCAACTGTTCCAACTCATGACCGGTCATGGTCAGTTTCGGCCGTGCAAAATTCATGTCGCTTAGGTGATTGATCGGTATGAGGTGTATGTGTGCATGAGGCACCTCAAGCCCAATTACTGTTATCCCAATACGCTTGCAGGGCACCACCTTTTCGATGGCCTTGCCTACCTGTTTGGCAAAAAGCATCAGCTGGATGTAGTCTGAATCCTGCACATCAAACAAGTGATCAACCTCAACCTTGGGAACCACCAAGGTGTGTCCCTTGGCAAGTGGGCTGATGTCTAGAAAAGCGATGCAATGTTCATTCTCGGCCACTTTATGGCAAGGAATCTCTCCGCTTATGATCCTAGTGAAGATGCTAGGCATCAGCGACCTATTTCGACAACTTCAAATACTACAACCCCGTTCGGAACTTGGATCTCAGCTGTTTCACCTACTTTTTTACCAAGTAATCCTTTGCCGATGGGAGATTCGACCGATATCTTCTTTGCCTTCAGGTCTGCTTCATTCTCCGGAACGAGTGTGTAC
>CAMCFW010000334.1 GCA_945874195.1 Chryseobacterium gleum | reverse complement strand
CAAGCTGCCATGGATGGATTTGAAGTGAAGCCGATGGCCAAGGTTGTTCATCGTGCCGACATCATTGTCACTGCAACCGGTAACAAGAATATCATCACTGGCGAGCATTTCAAAGCCATGAATGATAAGACCATTGTTTGCAACATCGGCCATTTCGACAACGAGATTGACATGGCATGGTTGAATAAGAACTATGGCAACACCAAGATCGAGGTGAAACCACAGGTTGATATCTACGACCTGAACGGAAAAGACATTATCATTCTTGCTGAAGGCCGATTGGTCAACCTTGGTTGTGCCACAGGTCACCCATCGTTCGTCATGTCCAACTCATTCACAAACCAGACTTTGGCGCAATTGGAGTTGTGGACAAACACTTCCGCATACAAGAACGAAGTTTACATGCTTCCTAAGCGTTTGGATGAGAAAGTTGCCCGTTTACACCTATCTAAGATCGGTGTTGAACTTGAAAAACTGACTCCAGATCAAGCTAAATACATCGGTGTAACGGTTGATGGTCCATACAAGCCGGAATATTACCGCTACTAAGAATCATTGTTGAGATGCAGAAAGCCCCTTGAATGGGGCTTTCGCATTTTTGGCAACTACTTTTTTTACTTTGCACACAAATTGAAAGTCAGCATGACTGTAGAAGATGGATTGAAAATGGAATACAACACAGCCCGCGAGCTGATGCAGATTCCAGAATATGGTCGGAATATTCAAAAGATGATCGAATATGCCAAGACCCTCGAAGATAGAAAAGATCGGAATCGTGCAGCCAACTCCATCATTAAAGTGATGGGTCAGGTGAATCCTTATTTGAAGGCCAACGAAGACCTTACCCATAAACTATGGGACCACATGTTCATCATTTCGGATTTCGATTTTGATGTCGATTCGCCTTTTCCGAAGCCATTGCGAGAAGATTTTGAATCTGGTCCAAAGAAGATCCCTTATCCGGACAGCGAGATCAGATTTCGGCACTACGGACGCATCATTGATATGATGATAAAGAAAGTGGCCACGGCCGAAAGTGTAGAAGACAGGAATCGGATGGGAGTTGCGGTTGCCAACGTTATGAAGCGAAATTATCTGAATTGGAACCGATATTCGGTTGAAAACCGTGTCATCATTAAGGATCTGAAGCAACTCTCGGGTGGAAGGATCGATCTGCCGGCAGAAAATGAACTGATGCATTCGCGAGACCTGGTCGATGGTACGGTGAAACCGATGGCCAATGCACCAAGGACCGGGCAGCGCAAAGGACGCTCGAAGCGCAAGAAAGGCAGTGGAGGTGGAGGTGCCGGCAACCCGGGACAGAGCAATAACAATAACAATAACCGAAGAAATCAACGCAACGGATAATGGCGTCATTCGAAATTATTGGAGGAAATAGACTGAAAGGTGATCTAATTCCACAAGGGGCAAAAAATGAAGCCTTGCAGATCATCTGCGCGGTGCTTCTCACTCCTGAAAAAGTGGTCATTTCAAACATTCCGAACATTCGGGACGTCAATAAACTGATTGAGCTTTTGGCCGATCTTGGGGTGAAAGTGAAGCAACTTTCCGAAGACACCTACGAGTTTCAAGCGGATGATGTAAACCTCGAACATCTTTATTCAGACGAATACAAAAAGAAAGGTGGAGGTTTAAGAGGTTCCATAATGGTGGTGGGCCCCATGTTGGGCCGCTTCGGAAAGGGATACATTCCTCAGCCGGGAGGAGATAAGATCGGTAGGAGAAGGTTGGACACGCACTTCATCGGTTTTCAGAAGCTGGGTGCTAAGTTTGAATACAACGCAGATCAACAATTCTATAAGGTGGAAGCAATTAACCTGCAAGGATGCTACATGCTTCTGGACGAGGCATCGGTTACGGGTACCGCCAATATTGTTATGGCTGCCGTGCTTGCCAAAGGACGAACCACCATTTACAATGCGGCCTGCGAGCCCTACTTGCAACAGCTTTGCAAGATGCTCGTGCGGATGGGAGCCAGCATTTCGGGCATCGGTTCAAACTTGCTCGTTATCGATGGGGTCGATTCGCTTAGAGGAACAGAACACCGTTGCCTGCCTGATATGATTGAGATCGGTTCTTTCATCGGCTTGGCGGCCATGACCAGATCTGAGATCACCATCAAAAACGTGAGTTATCCCGATCTGGGAATCATTCCTACCATTTTTGGTAAATTGGGAATACAGATCGAACTGAAAGGTGATGACCTGTTCATTCCTTCGCAAGAGCATTACAGGATCGAATCTTTCATCGATGGTTCCATTCTTACCATAGCCGATGCCCCATGGCCAGGTTTCACTCCTGACCTTCTGAGCATCGTTCTGGTTGTTGCGGCACAGGCCAAAGGCAGTGTGCTCATTCATCAGAAGATGTTCGAAAGCCGGTTGTTCTTCGTAGATAAACTCATAGACATGGGAGCGAAGATCATTCTGTGCGATCCACACCGCGCAACGGTTATCGGAATGGACCATCAGATTCCGTTGAGGGGTATTCAAATGACCAGCCCCGATATCCGAGCTGGAGTCTCGCTGCTCATTGCAGCACTTTCTGCCGAAGGAAATAGCCTCATTCATAATATTGAACAGATCGACCGCGGATATCAGAACATTGATGGACGCTTGAATGCTATTGGCGCCAACATCAAAAGAATCTGATCGGTACGGTTCTTGGTTTTAAACCCGACTTGAATATTCAACCACCAATTTTAGTTTTGTATAAAACACACTCCATGAAGAACATAGCATTAGTAGTAGCATTTGGATTACTCATTCATTCAGCGGCCTTTGCAGGAGGAGGCGATGGCGATAAGAAGATTGAAGTGCAGGACAAGAAGATAGGGCTGAACATCGGTGACATTGCTCCAGATCTTAAGTTCAAGAATCCAGAAGGAAAAGAAGTTTCCCTTGCATCATTGAGAGGAAAGGTCGTCTTGATCGACTTTTGGGCATCATGGTGCGGCCCATGCCGCATGGAGAATCCCAATGTCGTTTCGGCCTACACCAAGTTTAAGACTGCCAAATTCAAAGCAGCCAAAGGATTTGAGGTCTATGGGCTTTCGCTTGACAAGAGCCAAGAGGCATGGGTGGCGGCCATTCAAAAAGATGGCCTCAACTGGGTGAACGTGAGCGACCTTGGTGGTTGGAACAGCGCAGGCGCAGCCACCTATGGCGTGCGTTCCATTCCTGGCAACTTCCTGTTGGATGCGAACGGAGTGATCATTGCGAAGAATCTGCGCGGGGCCAATCTTCATGCCGAATTGCAAAAGTTGGTGC
>CAMCFW010000333.1 GCA_945874195.1 Chryseobacterium gleum | reverse complement strand
GCCGCCAACCCCATCAGGGCTATCTTCTTTTGGCTGAATGACTGAAGGTCGCAGGCATCCATAAAGAACTTAAAGAGACCTGGAAAACTCCCATTGTATTCTGGCACGATGACGATGATCTTATCTACCGACCGGATGTAGCGGGCAAGGACCGCTTCGAACTCTGGGCAGTTAGTTCCGTAACTGCTCCGTTCAATCCAATCGAGTTTTACATCAACCATGTCTAGCAACTGCGATTGTTCACCCAATGAAACCAGCTGGTTCATGTATAAATGAGCCACTTTCCGGGTGTTGCTGCCCGATCGGTCTGTGGTGCAGATAACTGTAGTCATTCCTTCTTGGACGTTGAGATCTGATTGAAGAATTCGAATTCCCGTCTCACCAACCCCTTGCCCAAATAATAGATATCGTCCTGTTTAATGTTCTCGAGGTAAGATTCTTTCTTTTCGAAGATCGAAGTGCCCAGATAATACCAATCATCGGTCACTATCTTATCCAATTCGCTGCGTTTTCCGGTTATGAGCGCAGCGCCTAAAAAATAAAGGTCATCGTTTTCAATGAATTTTAGGCGGTCGGTGTTTTTAAGGAACAGGCCCTTCGAGAGGTTATAGAGGTCATCGTTCACCATGTTCGACCATGCTGTGGTGTCACCCGTTAGTAACACATAACCCAGATAATGTAGGTCATCACCTTTGTAGGTTATGGTCTTTTCGCTTTGGGCAACAGACAGATTTGAAGCCAAGGTCATGACCATGACGGAGGATCCAAAAGCCAACTGCCAGATCCGGTTCACTTGCTCAATTCTTTAAGTGTGGTGCAGATGATGCGGATGCAATCGCGAAGTTGTTCTTCTGTCATGACCAAAGGAGGGGCGAATCGGATGATATTTCCGTGGGTCGGTTTGGCCAAAAGACCATGGCCGGCCAATCGTAGGCAGATGTTCCAAGCTACGTTACCATCGGGCGAATCGTTGATAACAATGGCATTCAGAAGGCCTTTTCCGCGCACCAATGACACCAGTTCATTGGTATTGCTGAAAGCCTGCATTTCGTTTCTGAAGATGGTGCCTAGCCGCTCTGCATTGTCGGCCAATCGTTCATTCTTTACCACCTCCAACGCTGCCATGGCAACTT
Organism: Chryseobacterium gleum; assembly: GCA_945874195.1. GTDB lineage: Bacteria > Bacteroidota > Bacteroidia > UBA10329 > UBA10329 > UBA10329. Next base: position 2,177 of record CAMCFW010000333.1, on the reverse strand, counting down.
TGCAGGCCAACGGATTTCCTCCGAAAGTCGAACCGTGTTCGCCCGGACGGATGCACATCATGATCTCGTCATTAGCAAGAACGGCCGACACCGGCAAAACGCCTCCGGAAAGTGCCTTGCCAAGAATGAGAATGTCGGGTTTCACATTTTCATGATCAACTGCCAGCAATTTTCCTGTGCGGGCAATTCCTGTCTGGATCTCGTCAGCTATCAAAAGCACACCATATTCGGTGCAAAGCGCCCTAACCTTTGCGAGGTAACCTTCATCGGGCACGTTCACACCTGCTTCGCCTTGGATGGGTTCTACGAGAAATCCAGCGACATTCGGGTCTTGCAAGGCTTTTTCCAGTGCTGTGGCATCGTTGTATGGGATGGACTCAAAACCTGGCGTGTATGGACCGAAATTCTTCCTTGCATCCGGGTCGTTTGAAAACGAAACAATGGTTGTCGTCCTTCCATGAAAATTGCCTTCGCACACAATGATCTTGGCTTTTCCTTCAGCAATTCCCTTTTTCTGGTATGCCCACTTTCTGCACAGCTTGATGGCTGTTTCAACACCCTCTGCGCCAGTGTTCATGGGCAGAAGTTTATCGAAACCGAAATAAGATGTGGTGTACTTCTCAAATTCACCGAGCACATCATTGTAAAAGGCCCGGCTGGTAAGCGTGAGTTTCGTGGCCTGATCGATCAGAGCACCTACGATCAAAGGATGGCAATGGCCTTGATTGACAGCAGAATAAGCTGATAGAAAATCGTAATATTTCTTGCCATCAGTGTCCCATACGAAAACACCTTCGCCCTTCTCAAGCACTACTGGCAGTGGATGATAGTTGTGAGCTCCGTAGCGGTCCTCCAGATCAATAGCGTGCTGGGCTCGGTTTGAGATTTTCATCCCTTCATAAGTTGTCATCATTCAAGTGTGCGTTATTTTTCAAATAGTCGATGATGTCTTCTCCGTAGGCAACCAACTGTGCATTTACAAACAATGCAGGATAGACGAAAACGTCCAAAGGTGGGTTCGCCTGCTGCAGATCCACATTGTAAATATCGACTTCCAAACCCGATTCCCTCACAAAATCCTTGACCATGTCACACTGATGACACCCATTGGCAACATATATGACAGGTTTCATCGGAGTTTGTTCAGTTCGTGTATGAGAATCGTCTTTCGGTCGAAGTTCAGCAATTTACTATCCTTCAATTCATTTAGCACCGTGGTTACGGTCTGTCGCGAGGTGGCTGTCAAGCTGGCAATGTCCTGATGTGTCAACGAATGTTCCAACAGAACCGATCCACCAGCCAAGACCTTTCCTCGTTCGGATGCCATTTCTCTTATCAACTCCACTACGCGTGTTCGGGCGTCCTTGAAAATGAGCGATTCGAACCTGCGTTCCAAATAGGCCAATTTGTTTCCGATGGTGGTGGTAATCTTGAAACTAAGTTCAGAATTTGCCCGCATCATAGACAATACCTCGTCCACGTTCATGGTGCAGACCCGCACGTCTTCGTCCATTGCAATGGCAAAATCATTCCGTGTATCAAGCCCAATGAGCCCCATTTCTCCGAACATGTCGCCAGGATGTACAATGGCCTTGATCACTTCTTTTCCATCATTTGAATAACTCCCGATCTTCACTCGTCCGCTCTTCAGAAAGAAAATGATCTTGGACGGTTCGTTCGGAAAATAGATGTGACTGCCCTTTTCTTTTGTTCTCATGGTCGAATGCTCCTCTATCCGTGTCATTTCCTTATCGGAAAGGCCTTCGAACAGATGGATCTTTTCGAGCCACCAGAGTTTCGTGCTGTTATTCATATCGGTGCAGATCTACGCAAAGACAAATATATCAATTGCCGAAGCCGCCAATTTGTCGCCTGCCATGGACTGCATCGGTCTCTACTGGAAAAAAGGTCTAAATTTGCGCCACCTTGCCCAGGTGGTGAAATTGGTAGACACGCTAGCTTGAGGGGCTAGTGACCGTTAGGTTGTGCTGGTTCGAGTCCAGTCCTGGGCACTCGAAATTGTTCAAAGAAAAGAATGGCCAAAAAGTCGGTAGGTACGTTGATTATGAGATCCGTTTTCATTCTCCTTACTTGCCTGAGCCTTCGAGTTTCTGCACAAGAAGTGACCGTAGGCGACTTCTTCAATAACCTTGGTACGCTCAGAAATCCTTCAAAGG
>CAMCFW010000332.1 GCA_945874195.1 Chryseobacterium gleum | reverse complement strand
CCTGCAATCTTCGGATAGCTTTTCACCTGACTGTCAATGGCAGCGGCAAAGGACGCCATGTTCACACCCATTTTCTTCAAGAGAAATGGCGTGACATTCTCATCCACGTTCAGCACTCCTTTCAGAATGTGTCCCGTTTCGATGGCCTGTTGGCCGTTGTTCATCGCTTCCTGCGTGGCAGACTGCAACGCTTCTTGCGACTTGATCGTGAAATTGTTAAAGTTCATTATTGCTGGTTTTAATGATGGTTGGCCTGCAGCAAAAGACTATCCACGACCAGAAACATCCCTTTCAGCGGTAGATCTGGCAGATGGAAATAATTTTCCGTGCCTTTCTGACCGAATCAGGCAAATCGGACTGAAAAATTGGCGCTATTTCGAATCAAACATGTTCACGTTTGTTAAACGATAAACAAGTTGGTTCTGCCGCTTAGAGTGGTTGAAGGAAGTGAGCGGACACAACCCAGCGAATGAGTAATTTCGTGCCCATGTTGAAGTATGCTGCAGATAGAAGAACGCTTATAGCTGTTTCGCTCTATTTTGCTACGACCATTTGTGCTTGGCTCTTTTTTCCGGAAGCGTGGTATCTGCGCTTGCCATTGATCGGTCTCATTGCCGTGCTTTCATTCATTTGCGCGGTTACGGTGCACAATACCATCCATCATCCCATTTTTAAGATAAAATGGATGAACAAGGTTTATCAGGTGCTGCTTTCTTTCACCTACGGACATTCCGTGAGCGCATATGTTTCGGGGCACAATTTCAGCCATCACATGCACACACAGGGAGCGAAAGACCGCATCCGTACCACCAAAATGCGCTATCGTTGGAATCTACTGAACCAACTCTTCTTCTTTTTCCATCATGCACTCGGAATAATGCGAGATGAGAACCTATTTGCCAAGCGCATGTGGAAGGAAAAACGAAGTTGGTTCTATCAGTATGCCTTGGAAATGGCCTTGGTTCAGGGTCTGAAGATCAGTCTGTTGTTCTACAATTGGGAGTATGCATTGCTTATCATATTCATTCCGCATTTTTATGCCGCATGGGGCATTGTGGGCACCAACTATTGGCAGCACGATGGTTGTGACGAGAATCACCGTTACAATCATTCGCGGAATTTCACTGGGCCAGTGATCAATTACATTGCCTTCAACAACGGGTTTCATGGAGCCCACCACGAGCGGCCCGACCTACATTGGAGCCTGCTACCGGCTTACCATGCTGAGCACATCCATCCGCATATTCATCCTAATCTGGAACAGACGAACCTATTTCTTTATCTATGGACAACATGCGTTTGGCCAGCCAAACGCTTGGATTATCTGGGAAATGCTTTGGTGCTTGACGATTCGGTCGAATATGAAGACTGGGTTGCCTCGGCCGACATTGAGGCTAATAAATACCAGCTGGGGGTTGAGCATTGAATGCTTGAGGTCATAGACCGTTTTCATCGGGTCGGAACACCCAGAACTTCTGTCCAAGGAAATTCATCACTGCACTGAAACCGGTGGCACCAACAAAGGCGATGAGGTATTTGCCGGGCAGATCAAGCACATAATTGAAATGATGAAGCAGAAAAAGCAATGACGAATTGACCGCCACATTCATAACCAGCGAAAAACCATAGAGCACCCCGAACTTCGCCATCCGTGATGCCGATCGGTCGCGCTTCTTCCATGTCCAAAGTTTATTAAGAGAATAGGTGACGCTCATACCACAGAGAAACGAAATGGTCTTGGCCACCGATTCGTTTGGAACAAAGCCCATCATCTTCTCTGGGAAGACATTCAGCAACAGGTAATAGCAAGCGAGATCGACCAAAACGGCCAATACCCCGATCATCGTGAATTTGACCAGTTGCTTTTTCAGGTCAGGAAGTGAACTCAGCTTTTTTAATGGCATAAAGGACGATCATCGGGGTTTCAAAGAAAGTAAAGTTCCAGCAGGATCGGGATCTTATTTTTTTTGAGCCGGAGCAACGAACCGATATTGAACTTGAGCAGTAAAGGTGGTCATTCGGAAAAATGCTTCTGCAAAGCACCAGATTACGGGTTAGCACTAACTTCACTTTTCTTCTCATTATGAGATTATTTCAGACTCCATTGGTTTGAATATATTTGAAGTAAATCCGAGATAAACATGAAAAACACTTTTTTACTTCTTGCCACTGCTTTGCTTTTCAGCCTCAATTCATGTACTGAGAAAGACACTCAGCCTGACGGCCCTTACTTGGTGTTCAAATTCAAATTCGACCCAACGCAAGTGCGCTACGATAGCTTCGGAAACGTGGCCAGCGTTCCAGCAGGAAATGCGGCCCTTTCTCCTACCTACAACGGAATTTCCGGACATTACGTAGAACTCATTCAAGGCGCTTGGACTGCGTTAGGCGCAGGCGAGATCGTGTATCATGGGGCAGAGACCACGGCAGGTGGAGCAAATGCGGTCGATTTCAGTCAGGCAAATGTGGTTGGCGAAAACGAAGTGTTCTTTTCCATTCCGCTAAGCGAAGTTGCGGCAGGAACCTACGAGTATGTGCGCGTTTCGGTAACCTATCAGAATTACAACATCCGCTACAATGCGTTGGGTTTCTCTAACCTGACGGGCACATTGGCTTCATTTGTCGGGTTCAACACGTACATCGGCACGTATCAGGTGGGAAACATGAACGATGTGGTGAACGATGACAAACTACAAGGTTACTGGGCATTTGAAAGCCAAGGAACCATGACCCGCGGCCAAGCACCGGCCGGAGCCACCACGGTTGTTAATCCGCTATTTGCCAGCAGCCCGATCCCGGCAGGAAGTTGCCTTGTGACAGGCGCCTTTGCTTCGCCATTGGTCATCAACGGGAACGAGACCGAAGACGTGACCGTACTGCTTTCCGTTTCAACCAACCAAAGCTTTGAATGGACCGACCCAGATGGAAATGGCCAATACGACCCATTGGATGGCGATGTGCCGGTAGATATGGGTCTTCGTGGATTGAGAGCGATCGTTCAGTAACAAATCGCAATTGACATAAGTCAATTTTCATTCACAATTTGCATCTTGTGGGCTAAAATTCCTACACCCCTTTTTTCATGCTAAGATCAGTTGTTGCCTTCCTGTTGCTTTCGTGTTGTATTCTAACCGAAGCACAGGTCAGAACTTTCGAATTCCATCCGCAGGTCATAATTGATGCCAGTAAGATCGATATCGTTCGCGATAGCTTCGGTGTGCCGCACATTTTCGCCAAGACCGATGCAGAAGTCGCATACGGACTTGAATGGGCCGCCAGTGAAGACGATTTCGAAACGCTTCAATTCCTCCTGA
>CAMCFW010000331.1 GCA_945874195.1 Chryseobacterium gleum | reverse complement strand
CTGGGTCTGTAAAAAGGTTTAAAACAATTGCTTCATGTAGGCCTCGATCTTCTTGACCGCATGATGATAAGATGCTTTCAGCGCCCCGACCGAAGTGCCTGTTACCTCAGCAATTTCTTCATATTTCATTTCTTCGAAGTACTTCATGTTGAATACCAGACGTTGTTTGGTAGGAAGTGACAGGATAGCCTTTTGGAGTTTCAGTTGAATAGCATCGCCAGAAAGCCCGGGGTCATCCTCAAGTTTGGCAGCCAATGAATGCGACACATCGTCAATGGACACGAATATGTTCCTTCTTTTATTCTTCAGAAAGGTAAGCGCTTCGTTGGTCGCAATTCGATAGAGCCATGTATAAAGTTGGCTGTCTTCCCGGAATCCGTCCAGATTTTTGAATGCCTTGATGAAGGTGTTCTGTAGCACATCGTGCGAGTCATCGTGGTCTATTACGATCCTCCGGATATGCCAGTAGAGTCGTTCCTGATAACGGCTTACCAGTTCGCTGAAAGCAAGATTACGAGACGTGGGGTCTCGAAACTGTTCTAACAATCGCTTGTCCGACCCTTCTGCCATGTGCGGTGCTACTTCCGCGCAATGACCTTCAATGCTGCTTCAACGATACTTTCTGTGCTCAATCCGTACTTCTCCAACAACTGCTCGGGTGTTCCACTTTCACCGAAACTGTCATTCACTGCCACCATTTCCATCGGTGCCGGACCGTGCAAAGCAAGTGTTTGAGCAACGCTGTCACCGAGTCCGCCATTCCGTTGGTGTTCTTCGGCTGTCACTACGCAACCTGTTTTGTTTACGGAAGATAGGATGGCGTCCACATCCAAAGGTTTAATCGTGTGGATGTTAATGATCTCGGCACTTACGCCTTTACTTGCAAGCACTGCCTTAGCCTCAATTGCTTTCCAGACCAAATGGCCAGTGGCGAAGATGCTCACATCCGTTCCGTTTGCGATCTTCCACGCTTTTCCGATCTCGAACTTCACATTTTCAGGAGTAAAATTCGGCACTTTCGGTCGGCCGAATCGGAGATACACCGGACCATGATGCTCGGCAATTGCCAAGGTGGCGGCTTTGGTCTGGTTGTAATCGCAGGGGTTGATGACCGTCATGTGCGGCAGCATTTTCATCAGCCCGATGTCTTCCAGGATCTGGTGTGTGGCACCGTCTTCGCCCAAGGTGAGTCCGGCATGCGAAGCGCAGATCTTCACGTTTTTGCCCGAATAGGCGATGCATTGTCGGATCTGATCGTAAACGCGTCCCGTGCTGAAGTTGGCGAAGGTTCCGGTGAATGGGATCTTTCCTCCAATGGTCATTCCGGCCGCAATACTCATCATGTTGGCCTCGGCAATTCCAACTTGGAAGAAACGATCGGGGAATTCCTTTTCGAACGCATCCATTTTCAAGGAGCCGATGAGGTCGGCACAGAGCGCCACCACGTCCTTGTTCTTCTTTCCCAATTCGTGAAGTCCTGCTCCAAAACCTGAGCGGGTATCGCGGTCTTCAGTTAGTTTTTCCATTCTCGTGTTTAAATTTCCTTAACAAACAATTGTGTTTTTATCCGTGTAAATCCGTTCAATCAGTGTCATCCGCGTTCTATTTGTTGTTTCTCTATATAAGCTCAACCAATTGCGATTTTCCAGAGAAAATGGTGAAGTCTTTTTCAAGCGTATAAAAAGCCCTTTTTGACCCGATCGGTCGAAATACGACCTTGTAGCTGCCTGGCTGCAACGGAATGCTTTCGGTGGTCAGTTCAGGGTCGAGCGAATAAACCCAGTTCAAGGCCATGCCGTCCTTCACGAAAACATCACCGGCCCCTTTGTTCGTACGCATTATGTGTACCATTCCGGGCTGTGGGATCTCAACAGTGGTCGTATGACTTTGTCCAATGTTCACACCATTGACGATGATGCGTGGAAGGGTCAGTATTTCAAGGTCGTATGCTCCGACCAGATAACGTTGCTTGCGGTCTGTCTTCTGAACATTCAACGTGTTCATTTCTCCCTTTTTGCGGACAATAGCCTGCAGGTTCTCATAGTCGTGTTTGCCCTGAACTTTCAACAGAAGGTCGCCCTGAGGAGCATCCACCGCAATGATGTTGTGAATACCGGGAATAAGGTTGATGCTGTCCTTTTCTACGGCAGGAACGGTGTGGACCTTCATGCGATAGGTGGTCAACGGGTCTATGGAAAGCGTATCGGGCAACCCGCGGTGGTTCATCGTGTGGATCAGATTGTAGGTCATGTTTCCCGATGTCTGATTGTAGAACGTCATGTTCACGTCCGTTTCGGTCGGTTCGCCATTGCTGTTGATCAGATTGACCTGCACCGATGTTGGGTTTATCGCCTGCGAGATCACCACGTTCAGAATATCCTTGAACGAACGTTCGGTATTGGCGTTGAAGTAACTTCCGATGCATCGGAAACGATCGATCAGTTCGAGGTCGAGTCCAATGCCGATAACGAATGGTTTGAGCACAATTCCCTTGGATTGCAAGGCGAGCGAGACCGCGCATGGGTCGCCCGAACATTCTTCAATTCCATCTGTGATCAGGATGATCATGTTCCGACAGTTGCCGCATGGCGGAAAGTCCTTGGCCGATTGCTCCAAACTATAGGCGATAGGTGTGGTGCCCTTTGGTTGGATCTTCTCCAACGCTTTCTTGATGGCCCAAGCGCCTCCGCCACCGAACGGTACTTCCAGCTTTGTGTCCTTACAATCGCGCTGTGTGCCCGAAATGAACGGGCTTTGATGACCGTAGGCCCGAAAGGCCAGTTCGAGGTTCTCTACGTTCTTCAGACTGTCGAGCAGTTCGTTGAGAAGTTGCTTGGCTATGTCCATTTTCATTCCGCTTTCCCAATGTCCGAACATGCTCTGAGAACCATCGAATACGATGAGAATACGATTGAGCGGTTGCACTTTTTCCTGCGCGGACGAGTTGCTGCTGAAAACGAGCGTCAGCCCAATTGCCAGCATCAGAACAGAAATATGTTTCCTCAAAGGGAACATCTTATCAGAACGGAGATCAATAATCTCCGAAGGTTTCTTCCAGTTGGGCCAAGGCCAATTCAAGTTGTGCATCATTGGGTGCCACACCATGCCATTTGTGCGTTCCCATCATGTAGTCAACTCCCATGCCCATTTCGGTTTTCATCAGATTGATGACCGGAACGCCTTTGCCCGTTGCAGCCTTGCAAGCGGCCATTGTCTTCAGTAGGTCGTCAAGGTCGTTTCCGTTGCAGGAGAACACCTTCCAGCCGAATGCCGCGAACTTTGCCCGTAGGTCGCCCATCGCCCTCACATCATCGGTACTGCC
>CAMCFW010000330.1 GCA_945874195.1 Chryseobacterium gleum | reverse complement strand
GTTGCTAATGGTGCAAGGCTCGAAAGACCGTTTCGGTCAGACGCTCCCATTATTGGCAGCAATTCTGGTCATTCCGCTTTTCGCTTACCGGGTTGAAGTGAGGCCCGAAGGCTTCAGTTATGTTCTTTTGGCGCTCTACTATTATCTTTTTGTTCGGTTCCGTTCTGGGAATTTGCAGGTGAAATGGCTGCTTCCCATGCTCATTTCAGCACAGATCCTTTGGGTCAATCTTCATATCTTCTTCTTCTTTGGCCTGGCAATAGCAGCGTGTTTCGCGTTGGATGCCTTACTGAACAGTCGAGCTGCGCTGAAGCACCATGTCATGATCCTTGTTTCACTCTTAGCGGCCAGCCTTCTCAATCCGCATACATACAAAGGGCTGCTTGCACCTCTTACCATCTTTAAAGAATATGGCTACATGGTGGCCGAAAACCAATCGGTTACATTTATGCTTGAGCGGTTCGGTTCACCACAGCTTGTCCAGTTCGAAGTGTCTGCCGTGGTGGCGCTGGTGCTCATCATTTTCATGGTTTGGAAAGGGCTGTGGAAAAACCTAGTGGCCGAAATACTGCTGGTCATCGCGTTCGGGGTTCTATCGGCCATCGCGGTTAGAGGAATTCCGTTATTCGCCATCTTTCTCATTCCCCTGTTTTCTGCACTTTCATTTCACGTTATTTCTAAGCTGAACTTCAAGACGAAGGAACTGTGGAATTCCATGCTTCCTTGGATCGGATCGGCCTTCTGCCTGCTCTTCATTATGGTTCCCAACAGCTACGTTTCGGCCCGAAAGGGTTACGAGGGACTTGGACTGATCGAAGGCATTGATGGCTGCGGAAAGTTTCTGCGAGCTCAGCAGATATCTGGCAGGATATTCAACAACTACGACTTCGGTGGCTATTTGATATATCATCTGCACGACCGTCAAAAGGTGTTCGTTGACAACAGGCCTGAAGCATATACCGTGGCCTTTTCGATTCCATTTACAAGCCGATGCAAGAAGATGACGCCATTTGGAGAACGAAAAGCGAAGAATATGGCATCAATACCATCGTTTTTTATAGACTGGACAATACGCCTTGGGCGCAGCCATTCCTGATAAGACGCACACAGGATCCTGATTGGGTGGCCATTTATGTAGATGAGGTTTCATTGGTTCTTGTAAAGAATAGGTCTGAAAACCAACGATTGATCCGCGACTTTGGTAAGCCGCGTTCCATGTTTCAAGGCGTGCCGAATTGATCAGCGAAAGTGAAAGTCGGTTGTTAATAGATACCATCAGCTTTAATCAAGTCACCGCATAAAAAAAGAGCCCCGATAACTCGAGGCTCTTCTCGTATTAGTTGAGTGACGGATTATTTGGTCTCTTCCTTCACCTCTTCAAAATCAACATCGGTCACTTCATCGCCTCCGCTTTTTCCGTTTGCGTTAGCTTGTGGGCCGCCTTGTTGACCGCCTTGTGCATCTTGCGTGGCCTGATACATTTCCTGCGAAGCAGCTTGCCATGATGTGTTCAATCGTTCCATTGCCGATTCAATTCCCGCAAGGTCACGGGTCTCATGTGCCTTTTTCAGTTCAGCCAAGGCAGCCTCGATCGGTTCTTTCTTCTCTGCAGGAATCTTCTCTCCGAACTCTTTCAACTGCTTTTCGGTTTGAAAAATAAGCTGATCGGCCGAATTGAGCTTCTCCACTTCTTCCTTTAGTTTGGCATCGGCTTCTGCGTTTGCTTCGGCCTCTTGCTTCATGCGTTGGATGTCGGCATCAGAAAGCCCCGAAGACGCTTCGATCCTTATCTGCTGCGATTTTCCCGTTGCCTTATCGGTTGCCGAAACGTTGATGATACCATTAGCATCAATATCGAAGGTCACCTCGATCTGTGGCACTCCTCGCGGTGCGGGTGGAATGTCGCTCAGATGGAATTTTCCGATCGTACGGTTATGTGCCGCCATTGGTCGTTCGCCTTGCAACACGTGTAATTCAACGGTCGGTTGGTTATCGGCAGCGGTCGAGAAGGTTTCAGACTTCTTGGTAGGAATGGTGGTGTTGGCATCGATCAGTTTGGTGAACACACCTCCCATGGTCTCAATACCAAGCGACAGCGGGGTCACATCCAATAGTAGCACATCCTTCACCTCTCCGGTAAGAACTCCACCCTGAATGGCCGCTCCGATGGCCACAACCTCATCCGGATTCACTCCTTTAGAAGGGGCTTTTCCAAAGAATTCTTCAACCACTTTCTGTATGGCCGGAATTCTGGTTGAACCACCCACAAGAATCACTTCTTTGATATCAGACTTAGAAAGTCCGGCATCTTTCATGGCGTTCTTGCAAGGTTCAAGTGTGGCTTGGATCAATTTGTCGGCCAACTGCTCGAACTGTGCCCTCGAAAGCGTTCGCACCAAGTGCTTAGGAATGCCATCAACCGGCATGATGTAAGGCAAGTTGATCTCGGTTGAAGTGGAGCTCGAAAGCTCGATCTTCGCTTTCTCGGCAGCTTCTTTCAATCGCTGAAGCGCCATTGGATCCTTCTTAAGGTCAAGACCTTCGTCCTTTTTGAACTCAGCGGCCAACCAATCAATGATCACTTGGTCAAAATCGTCTCCGCCCAAGTGGGTATCACCGTTTGTCGATTTCACCTCAAACACTCCGTCTCCAAGCTCAAGAATTGAAATGTCGAATGTTCCACCACCAAGGTCGAATACTGCGATGGTCGAATCCTCGTTCTTCTTGTCAAGTCCGTAAGCAAGTGCAGCAGCGGTCGGTTCGTTGATGATACGCTTTACCTTCAATCCGGCAATTTCACCAGCCTCTTTGGTGGCCTGACGCTGCGAATCGTTGAAGTAGGCAGGCACCGTGATAACGGCTTCTGTCACTTCAGTTCCAAGGTAATCTTCGGCAGTTTTCTTCATTTTCTGAAGCACCATGGCCGAAATTTCCTGTGGAGTGTACTCGCGATCATCGATTTTCACACGTGGTGTGCTGTTCTTGCCTTTCACCACAGTGTATGGTACGCTCTCAATTTCCTTGGTCACTTCTTCAAAACTCGATCCCATGAATCGTTTGATGGAAGCCACAGTTCGTGTTGGATTAGTGATCGCTTGTCGTTTGGCTGGATCGCCAACTTTTCGTTCGCCACCATCTACAAATGCTACGATGGAAGGTGTTGTTCTTCTTCCCTCGCTGTTTGGGATCACCACTGGTTCGTTGCCTTCCATTACAGAGACACACGAGTTGGTTGTTCCCAGGTCAATTCCTATTATCTTACCCATTATGTTGTTTTTTGCTGATTCTTAAAACAGTTACGCTGCCCATTTGTCACAGACCATGCCACCA
>CAMCFW010000329.1 GCA_945874195.1 Chryseobacterium gleum | reverse complement strand
CGTATCTGGTGATCCTGCCCTTGAGGTTTACCGGATTCTGCAGAAACCATTTTGTCTTGCGAAGGTCGCCAGGTGCATAACCGGCCATCAGTTCGGTTGACGCATATTGAAAAACGGGAAGATTATTGAGCTGAGAATACGATTCGTTCAACCCATTGTCGAAGGTGGTGAAGGCCAACTGAAAGACCGATTCGTTGGCGATGGCATATCCCTGCGAGCGGAATGGGTCCAAAAGCGCCTCATTCTCGGAGTTTGTCGGATATAGGCTGTAAAGATTGCTGTTGATGACCACCGATGCAGCTGCAGAAGCACCGATGTAGTCTCCTTTCGAGAAAAGCACGCGGGCCTTCAACGCGGTGGCCGCCATTTCGGACGCCCTATGGCTTGACCTCCTTTGACCAACTGATTGGAAAAGTGCTTCGGCATCTTCCAGATCGGAAATCACTTGTGTATAGACCTGCTCGACAGAAGCACGGGCAATGGCCAGATCCTGTTCGAAACTCAAAGTCGGTTCTTTCCGATAGGGAACACCCGCCTGGCTGTTATTTCCCTGTTGATCGACATCGTAAGGTTGAGCCCAAAAACGACATAGTTCGTAGTGGCACAAGGCCCGAACGAATAGCGCTTCTGCCTTCAGTCCGTCCTTCTTGTTCTCAAATTCAGTTCCTGAAAGCAGGTTCTCATCTACAACCCTGATAATGTTGTTCGCTCGGTTTATCACCTTATAGGCCTGTTTCCATGTGTCGCGCAGCGACCCGATCTGAATGGTGGTGGCACGCTGATAGATCTCCAAGGTTCCGAAAGGCGAAAGGCGCGATTCGTCAACTTGCGTGTCTTCGGCCATAAGATCAGCGTACAGTTGAAAATTGCCACCATAGAGCGAACCGCCTTGCAAACCATTGTACATGGAATTGGCCAGATTCTCCAAGTCCTGAACGGTGGTTATGGCCTGCTCGGCAGGAATGTCGTTCACCGGGTCGATGTTCAACAGATTCTCGCACGAAGAGAGCGTTAAAACGGTAAGAATTAAAAGTAAGATCCTCTTCATACTATGCTTCTTAAAAACCGAGTTGAATTCCGAATGAGATGGTGCGCACCTGTGGTGTGCCCAAATAAGGCCCGGCAAACGATACGTTTCCGGCCTGCGAATTGGGATCCACGTTGCGAAGAACTTCCGGGTCCCAACCTTTGAAGGCTGTCCATGTAAGAAGATTTCCGCCTTTGAAATAGATCCTGAACTTCTGCATCTTCATTTTCTCGCACAGTTTCTTCGGGAAATCATATCCCAAGGTTAAGCTTCGCAATCTCAAATAAGACGCATCATACAGAAATCTCGAAGAGTTGACCGGGATGTAGTTGTTAAGGCCCGGAACATCGGTGTCGGTGTTGGTTGGCGACCATGCATCCAAAATCTCCTCTCGCTGCGCAATGCTCTGCCAATTGCCGATCTGTGTCTTGGCCGCATCGTCATAAAGCGTGTTTCCGTAGGCGAAACTCAAGAGAAAACTGAGGTCAACGCCCGCATAAGAGAATGTGTTGGTCAGACCGCCATAGAACACCGGCAGTGGGCTACCCATCGGCTTGCGATGATACTCGTAGAACAGCCCACCGGTAGGGTCGGCAAAGGTCATCAGATTTCCGTTCCTATCGTAGAAGAGTTCAGTTCCTCCTGCCACGTCATACATCACTTGATTTCCCCCACTCATCATCGGTGTACCATCCAGATTATAGGCTCCGATCTGCCCGTCCTGTGCCTGCACGCCCGCAAACTCAACCAGAAAGGCCTGCCCCACCGGATACCCTTCAATCACTCTGCCTTCGCCCGGTTGCCCACTTTCAAACGCATCGGGAGGAAGGCCAGCCGCGCTTACCACCTTGTTGCGGTTTATGGCCAGATTGAGGTTCGTTTCCCACTTTAATTTCCGGTTGATGTTTCGGCTGGTCAAGCTGAATTCAATTCCCCAATTCTCCAGTTGGCCCACGTTTTTCCAAACCCCATCGAAACCTGATGAGCTCGGTAATGAAAGGAACATGAGCAGGTCGGTGCTTGTCTTTCGGTAATAAGTGATGTTCCCGAAAAGTTTACTGTCGAAGAATGCGAAATCGAGATTGACATCCAATTGCTGCGACTTCTCCCATTTCAAATTCGGATTGTCCAATTGAATAGGTGCCACGCCCGAACTGTCGGCATAGTCGAATCCGGCCGAGTAGAGCGACCAATGCGCAAAGTCTGGGATCGCGTTGTTGCCAGTATAACCGAAACTCGCACTCAACTTCAGAAATGGAACCGCTTTGGAACCCATCATGAATTTTTCGTCAGATATGATCCAACCTGCCGAAACGGCCGGAAAGAACCCCCACTGGTTGCCCGGCCCGAAGCGTGAACTTGCATCGCCCCTCATGCTGACGCCTAGCAGATAACGGTTCTTCAATTTATAGTTGATCCTAGAAAAGAAGGATAGCAGCCCGTTGGCGGTCTCGTAGCTGTAACCGCTCTGATTCTCGTTGGGTGCATCGGACGGGTTGGTCAGGTAATCATTGGGAAAACCGAAACCAAAGAGGCCAAATCCTTCAGATTTTACGCGCTGCGAAGATTGTCCCACCATGATCTTGAAATTGTGGCGCTCTGGCCAGTCCTTTTCGTAGGTGAGATAGTTGTTCAGATTCCAGTTGATGACGCGTGTGGTGCGGTCCCAGGCCGAAGACGTACTTCCTTCCTGATTCACATTCCTGAAGTTGAATTCGTCTTCCTGTTGGTTCATGAAATCGATACCGAAATCGGTGTGAAAGCTCAAATTCTTATGCAATTTGTAATCGCCATAAATTGAGTTAATGCTTCGAATGACCTCCGTATTGAACGTTTGCAGTTCGAGGTCGCGCACCGGGTTACTGATGTTGTTATTAAACTGACCATCAGCATCATAGACCGGAATATAGGGCAGTATCTGCTGGGCCGTTCCAAGTCCTCCTGCATCGCCTGTTCGCACACGGTCAATATTGGTGTAGGTGATGGCCAGATTGCCTCCCACACGAAAACGCTTGGTGGCATTAGCATCCAAGTTCAATCGGGCATTCACCCTGTCGTAATTGTTGCCTTTCAAGAAGCCTTCCTCACTTCTATATGAGCCACCCAAATAGTAGGTGACCTTATCAGAACCTCTGCTCGATGCAAGGTCAAGTTGATGCACTCCTCCAGTTCGAAGCATCTTGTCGATCCAATCGGTCCCGCCTTTTGCTGCAAGCGAATCGGCTTGGGCACGGGTTAAACCTCCGCCCACCGATGTAGTTGCAGATTCGGGCGCTAGACCTTGATCTGCCCGGGCACGATCGCGCAGGG
>CAMCFW010000328.1 GCA_945874195.1 Chryseobacterium gleum | reverse complement strand
CGAATCCCCTTCATTATTAAGTTTAAACCTTCTTACGAAGATGCTACTTCGTTCTCAATATCAGAATCTACAAGCACTCGTCCACAATGCTCGCAAACGATTATCTTTTTTCTCAAACTGATGTCAAGTATCCTCTGTGCAGGAATGATGTTGAAACAACCGCCACAGGCACTTCTTTCAATCTTCACCACGGCAAGTCCGTTAATTGAATTCTCACGGATCCTAGAATATGCAGTTATCAGGCGGTCTTCAATCACAGCTTCGGCCGCTTTAGATTGTTTTACAAGACCTGCTTCTTCTTTTTCGGTTTCAGCAATGATGGAACTCAGTTCGTCTTTTTTCGCTTCAAGGTCTTTCTGGCGCTCAGATAGGTTGTGCTTCGCCATTTCGATGGTCTCGTTCTTGGCTTCAATGTTTGCCCTGAACTCGTTCATCTTCTTTTCACAAAGCTGAATTTCAAGATTTTGGAATTCGATCTCTTTGTTGATCGAATCAAATTCCCTGTTGTTTCTCACCTTTCCTTGCTGTGCCTCATATTTCTTGATGGCGGTCAAGGCATCGGTTATCATGTTCTTTCGCTGAACGATCGCGTCTTCGAAAGCATTCACCTCATCTGTCAGATTCTGTAGTCTTGTTTCAAGGCCTACAATGTCATCTTCAAGGTCTTGAACCTCCAACGGAAGTTCGCCTCGGATGGTGCGTATTCGGTCAATTTCAGAATCAATTGTCTGAAGATTGTAAAGTGCCTTCAGTTTCTCTTCAACTGTAAATTCAGTTCCTGCGGTAGCTTTTTTGGTCGCCATACTTTATAGATAATTGATCGGGTTTGTTCTTACCCTTGTCAAACGGGGTGCGAAGGTAACAAATTTATGTGCCAGTTTATCAGCTAAAAATTGCATAGTGAACTGTTCACTTTCATAATGACCGATGTCTGCTATGATCAAGCGGTCTTCAGCATCGAAGAATTGATGGTATTTGAAGTCGGCCGTGATCAGAACATCTGCTCCGGCCGCTATAGCTTTACTCAGTATGAAGCTACCCGAACCGCCACACACCGCAATTCGTTTGACGTTCTTTTTGTGTGGCAGCGTATAGCGCACACAATCGGTTTTCATACTGGTTTTGAGCGAACTGAGAAATTCCAAAGCATCCGTTTCAACTGGTAGTTCGCCAATGATTCCCGATCCGACCTCTTTCCAGGTGTTTTCCATAGGGTGAATGTCGAACGCCACTTCTTCGTAGGGATGGGCGTTCCTAATGGCCTTTAACACACCAGATACCAAATGATCGGCCACGATCGTCTCTATCCGAACTTCATTTTCAGCATGAATCTTTCCCTTTTCGCCTACATAGGGTGTGGTTTTTTCGTTTCCTCTGAATGTGCCAGTGCCATTGATATTGAAAGAACATTGGTCGTAGTTGCCAATGCTCCCTGCTCCGGCATCGCACATGGCGGCCCTAACTGTTTCGGCATGTGAAACAGGACAGTAAGTGACCACTTTTTTCAAATGACCGGTTTTTGGCTGAAGGATTCTTGTTTTAGTAAGCCCAAGTCGTTCAGCGATCTTCCCATTTACACCGTCCAGCACATTGTCCAGGTTGGTGTGGATGGCATAAAGCAAAAGATCGTTCTTAATGGCCTTCATCACGGTGCGTTGCACGTAATTGCTTCCGTTAAAGCGTTTGAGACCACCGAACACGATCGGATGGTGTGAAACGATCAGGTTACAATCTTGGCTAAGCGCATCTTCCAACACGTCCTCGGTGCAGTCTAGACTAACCATAATGCCGGTCACCTCGGTGTTCGGGTCACCGACCAACAGGCCAGAATTGTCGTAACTCTCCTGAAGCGATGGTGGAGCCAGTCGTTCCAAGAACTCAATTACTTCTGAAGCTTTCATGGCTAAGATTTGAAGCAATATTAAGAAGAATGAAGGGTTACTGGCTATATTCGGCCAATGCCTTGGTATCGACATTTTCTTTGGCCCTTTGCCCTTTTGTATGGTATTATAGTCTGGTTCCGGAATCGGCTGTTCGATCTTGAAATTCTTTCTGCAAAGAGCTATGACGTTCCAGTTATCTGTATAGGGAATTTGGAAACGGGAGGCACTGGAAAATCGCCTTTGATCAGCTATGTGGCTGGTATCTTATTGCAGAGCGGTCGAAAAGTGGCTGTCATCAGCCGAGGTTATGGTCGCTTAACGAAGGGATACAGAATTGTGGAGATTGAGTGCGGGGCAACCGAAGTTGGCGATGAACCGCTTCAGTTGAAGCTGCGACATCCAGATTCAGTAGTTGTTGTCTGCGAAGACCGCCTGAAGGGAATCGAAAGGCTGCTGACGGAACATCCGGAACTGGATGTAATCCTCATGGATGATGGTTTTCAGCACCGTTGGGTGAGGCCAAGCCTAAGCATCCTGGTCACGTCTGGCCAAAGACCGTTCTGGAAAGGTCACCTACTGCCCGTTGGCAACCTGAGGGAATCAAGATCAGAGGCCAGGAAGGCGGATATGATCATCCTGACCGGAGATGGAGAAAAAAGCGTGTGGCAGCAACCCAGTGATCAGATGATTTTTTCTTCACATACAATTACGACTGAGCTCGTCCAGTTTTCAGGACCGCAATTGGCCGTGAGCGAAATAGACCATGTGGTCTTAGTATCAGGAATTGCCAACTCCCATCGTTTTAAGGCCTCTGCAATTGAACATTATAAGGTTGTTGGGCACTTGAGATTTGCTGACCATCACATTTACACTCCTAACGACCTGCGACAGCTAAGAAATTTAGATAGTTTTGGCAGTGGTGTAAACGCAGTGATCACCACCGAAAAAGATGCCTCAAGGCTTAGAAACACTGCGGTTTTGAAACAACTTGAAAGAACCCCGATGTTCTTTCTGCCCATCGAAGTGACATTTTCGGAGAAGCAGAAGCATCGGTTTGACAAACATATCTTGGAACATGGAAAGAATGCTTGAAAAAATAAAAGAGACAGCACTGTATCTCAAAAACAGGACCGGTGCTTCTCCTAGTGTCGGTATTATTCTGGGAACCGGACTTGGAGCACTTGTCAACGAGATCGAAGCTGAGCACGTGGTTCCCTACGAAGAGATTCCAAACTTTCCGGTTTCCACGGTAGAGGGGCATTCAGGGAAACTGATCTTTGGAAAATTGGGTGGAAGGTCGGTAATGGCCATGCAGGGCCGCTTTCATTTCTATGAAGGATACGACATGAAAGAAGTGACCTTTCCGGTTAGGGTGATGAAGGCACTTGGTATGAACGACCTGGTGGTTTCGAACGCCAGCGGAGGGGTCAATCCGGATTTTGAAATAGGTGACCTGATGATATTGACCGATCATATC
>CAMCFW010000327.1 GCA_945874195.1 Chryseobacterium gleum | reverse complement strand
CCACCCTGCGTCAACTCGTGTTCATCCGTAGATCCGACCGACTTCTGGGATTCGCCACGCTAGGGCTTTAAATAAGCTTCGCTTTCATGTTCCTCCTGCTTTTCGAAAAAGCGCCCACTCACATGTATTACTGGGTTCCTTTTCAGGTGGTCATCCTTTTTCATGCCGCGTGGCTTTTCAAAACCTTTGGTCAGAACGCACCGAAGTGGATGGCCGTGATCGGTTTTGTTGGAAGTGTAGTGTTAATCAATTACGACAGCATTCATATCTATCGGAACGTGAAGGCCAGATGGACGCACAGCCCGAAGTTCTATGCCCGATACTATGACTTGGAAGCGAAACTGGACGAACTGCACGTGTCGTATGAGGCGCGTGTCTTCAGTTATGAGGATGAGTCATTCAATAATTCGCTCTATTTCATGAACAGGAAAGGAAGCGTTGCGCATCGGAAGTTTCCGACAGAGACCATTACCCGATTGTTAGAACGAAGCACACATGCCATACTGAACGACACGACACTGCTTGATCATCCTGAGCATAAGCACTACTTTTACAAACAGATAGGCACGCATAACGACCTATTCATATATGAACTGAATGCTGACAAAAGAACAGATCGCTAAGCGCATTGCCCAAGAACTTCGGAACGGATATTACGTGAACCTCGGAATCGGAATTCCCACGCTGGTTGCAAACTACATTCCCGAAGGAATTGAAGTGGAGTTTCAGTCCGAGAACGGAATACTCGGAATGGGGCCTTTTCCCTTTGAGGGCGAAGAAGATGCCGACCTGATAAATGCCGGAAAGCAGACCATCACCGCTCGAAAAGGAGCCGCCTATTTCGATTCGGCCACAAGCTTTGCCATGATCCGTGGGCAACACGTGCAACTGACCGTGCTTGGCGCCATGGAGGTTTCTGACACAGGCGACATTGCCAATTGGAAGATCCCCGGTAGAATGGTGAAAGGCATGGGTGGAGCTATGGACCTTGTGGCATCGGCCGACAACATCATTGTGGCCATGATGCACGCCAATAAGGAAGGGGAATCGAAATTGTTGAAGAAATGCACGCTTCCGATCACCGGTGTAGGATGCGTGAAACGGATTGTGACCGACCTTGCGGTTGTTGACGTGACCCAAGACGGCTTCAAACTGATTGAAAGAGCACCTGGCGTGTCGGTACAGCAAATTGTGAATGCAACAGAAGGAAGATTGATTGTGGAAGGCGATATCCCCGAAATGAACATCTGATTTGAGTCTCACCATCGTCATACCGGTCTTCAACGAAGAACAGAACATCCGCCCGCTTTACGAGCGATTGGCGGCAGTGGCAAGTAAGCTGGATGTTGGCACGGTACAACTTCTGTTCGTCAATGACGGAAGCAAGGACAACACGCTGCGCGAAATAATGGCGCTGCCGCAGAACGGGCCCATGGTCAAATTCATTGACCTCAGCCGCAATTTTGGGCATCAGATAGCAGTGACTGCCGGCATTGACCAGAGCACCAGCGACCTTGTGGTCATTATTGATGCTGACCTCCAGGACCCGCCCGAACTCATCTTGAAAATGGTGGAACTGACCCGTCAGGGATTCGATGTGGTGTATGCCAGAAGAAGTGCCCGCAAGGGCGAAACATGGATCAAGAAGACAACCGCCAAGTTGTTCTATCGAATACTGGCCAGCATCACAAGTGTTGATATTCCGATCGATACGGGCGATTTCAGGATCATAACCAAACGGGTGGCCGAAGTTTTGAAGCAGATGCCCGAGCGCGAGAAATTCCTGCGCGGACAGATCGCATGGATAGGTTTCGACCAGACCTTCGTTGAGTATGAACGGGAAGAGCGACTTGCCGGAAGCACAGGTTACACCTGGCGAAAAATGCTTCGGTTGGCGTTGGACGGAATCACCTCGTTTTCGAATTTCCCATTGAAACTGGCCACAATTTTAGGTTTCGCGGTGTCCTTTACATCATTCCTACTCATCCTATATGCCTTATATTCGCGCTTCATTCTGAAAGTGTATGAACCAGGTTGGACCTCGTTGATGCTCAGTGTACTCTTCATAGGGGGCATTCAGCTTTTCACCATCGGCATCATCGGAGAATACATAGGAAGAATAAGCAATAACGTGAAGAAACGCCCTCTTTACGTACTGAAGGAAACCGACAACCAAAAGCCACGGGATTGATTTTTCAAAAACTCTCCATCGTCATTCCAGCCTATAACGAAGGCAGGACCATTCACCTCATTTTAGACAGGATTAAGGCGGTTCGACTCTTGAATGACATTCAAAAAGAACTGATCATTGTGAACGACTGTTCCAGCGACAACACGGTTGAGGCAGTAGAGAAATATCAGGCGCAGAATCCGGAGATGGACATTAGGCTCTTCTCTCAGCCCGTGAACATGGGTAAGGGCGCAGCACTTCATAAGGGCATCGAGCTGGCAACGGGCGAATACCTGTTGATACAGGATGCCGACCTTGAATACGACCCACGCGAATACAACGACCTGCTAAAGCCGATCATTGAGGGCAATGCCGATGTTGTCTACGGCTCGCGGTTTTTGGGCGGAAATCCTCACAGAATCCTATTCTTCTGGCACACCATCGGCAATCAGTTCCTTACGTTCCTGTCGAACATGTTCACCAATCTGAACCTTTCTGACATGGAGACGTGTTACAAGCTGTTCAACACCAAAATGGTGCAAAGCCTGAAGCTAAAGGAGAGGCGATTCGGTTTTGAGCCCGAAGTGACAGCCAAGATCAGTCGCATTTCGAAGATCAGGATCTACGAGGTGGGCATCTCTTATTACGGCAGGACCTACGAAGACGGAAAAAAGATAGGGGCGAAGGACGGATTCCGTGCCATTTACTGCATTCTGAAGTACAATATCTTCAGCAAATAGAATTCTGCTGATTTGAAACTTACGCGATTCGTCTGGTTGATCCTTATCGGACTGATCGGCTTTGCTGGCTTTACCCGTTGGCAGAACCTTTCGGAAGAACCGCTTATCATGACCGATGGACAGGGCTACTATGCCTACTTGCCAGCGGTGTTCATTCATCAAGACCTTCACTTTTCGTTTGTCGATGACGTGAACGGTCAATACTACCCCGAAGGCAAGCGGGCTAAGTTCATTATTGCTTCCGAAAAGGGTAATGTGAACAAATACTTTGCGGGCACTGCTGTGCTGGAAGCGCCCTTCTTTGTGGTGGGTTGTCTACTGGCAAAGGTGGTCGGGACTCCGGTTGATGGCTATTCGTGGCCTTTCCAACTCATGGTCGGTCTGGCAGCCATCTGCTATTTGGTGCTGGGGCTTTATCTTCTTGGAAAACTACTTGTTGCACTTGGTTTCGATGCTC
>CAMCFW010000326.1 GCA_945874195.1 Chryseobacterium gleum | reverse complement strand
CCAGTTCTAAAGGCGTGGCCACAAACTGATCTTTTCATTGAGAATTATCCTTCGTCCGAAATTGTAATTGAATATGCGGTCTGCAGAAATGAAACTCAGCTGAGTAATTTGGTACCCTGAATGCTTAGGCGTTTAAATTTGAGCAAAATGATCACATCCAAAATTGTTTACGTTGGCGAGCTGTGTACTAAAGCCGTGCACGAAAAGAGCCAATCTGAAATCAGCACCGATGCACCTACAGACAACAATGGATTGGGACGGACCTTTTCGCCAACCGACCTACTGGCCACAGCATTGGGAAGTTGCATGCTCACCATTATGGGCATCCGTGCAAACGACTCTTCGCTGAATATAGAAGGAACCACGGCCTTGGTCACAAAGATCATGGCATCGGACCCACGTAGAGTTTCAGAAATAAAAGTTGAAATAGAGATTGTTGACCGGGGGCTTTCAACCGTACACCGCACGGTGCTTGAAAAAGCAGCCGTTACTTGCCCCGTAGCGCTGAGTTTGAACGGATCGCTCAAACAGACCGTATCCTTCAGCTATCGGAAATGGAAGAATTAGCTTCGTACGCCCTGTTCAACAGGAGCACCGGCCTTGCCGTATGCCGGACAATTCTCGGTGGTTCTGCAAGAAGAAAATATCAGTGCAGAAACTGCAAGAACTGTAAGAATGATGGCTGACTTTTTCAAAATTTCTGTTGATTTATTGAGTTGATACGAACTGAGAACGCATTAAACAATTGATTTGTTGCTAAAAAGCGCAGCAAATTTACCCTTTGAATTCCAATAACGAAGTTCAAAGAAATAGGGTTGCGTTTAGTTTTCAACATCGATTATTGAAAAACTGAGATTTCTTCCATGACCACTGTGAAACCCTCCATTGAATTGAGCTGGCAACAACTTCTAAGCGAAGAATTCAGGTCACCCCAGTTTTTGAAACTCAAACAATTTCTGGTGGAAGAGAAAAAAAACCAGGAGGTCTATCCTCCAGGACCAATGATCTTCAATGCGTTTGACCACACCCCGGTGGCCAAAGTGAAAGTTATCATAATTGGGCAGGACCCCTATCACGGGCCCGGTCAAGCGAACGGCCTTTGCTTTTCTGTGAATAAGGGAATTCCCGTGCCGCCATCTCTGAAGAACATTTTCAAGGAATTGAATGCGGACATAGGAATGGTAGAACCACCCGATGGTGATCTGACCAAATGGGCTGATGAAGGCGTGCTGCTGCTTAACGCCACACTTACCGTTCGTAAAAGCACGCCTGGATCGCATCAAGGAGTTGGTTGGGAAGAATTTACCGATGCCGCCATTCAGAAATTATCGCAGCAACGCAAGAATCTGGTTTTCTTGCTTTGGGGGAAATATGCACAGAACAAGGCGATTCTCATTTCAGAATCTAATGGACATCTGGTTCTGAAGGCTCCACATCCCAGTCCGTTTTCGGCCCATACAGGTTTTTTGGGCTGCAAACACTTCTCAAAGACAAATTTGTTCCTGAACGAAAAAGGAATTGCATCAATAGATTGGAATCTGAACGAACAATGATCCAGGTTTTCTACGTTTAGCGTCCATGCGTCTGTCAACCGTCATCGTGTTTTTTGCCTTCATCAGCTTCACTCTTGAAAAAGTGAGCGGACAAACGCGGACTAGACTCATTGTTAAACAGGAGGTCCCTACGCTTAACCTTAAAAAGCTGAATAAGATCGGCAGCCTAAAAGAGTTCTATCCCGACTCTATGGCCACATTGAAGGCCATGGATCAATTGGTCATCAATTTACGCGAAACTGGATACTCCGCAGCAGGAATTGACGCTCAGATCTGGCAAAACGACACGGCCATTGCTCTGATCCATCTCGGAGAGCAGTACAGATTCGGGCAGATAAATGCCGGAAACGTGCCCAGTGAGGTGATGCGAAGAATAGGTTTCAAAGATCGGCAGTTCAAAGATGCCAACATGCGCGGAAAACGATTGTTGGGTCTGCAAGAACGAATCATCCGGTATTATGAGAACCGAGGATTTCCATTTGCTCAGGTCACCTTGGACAGCATCGCATTGAACAATGACAGGCTTTCGGCCACCTTGAACCTAGAGAAGAATCAGGAGTTCAGAATTGACAGCATCATTATTAAAGGAACGGCACGCATAAAGCCGAAGTACATTCAGAATTACTTGGGCATCAGATCAAAAAGTGTTTATAACGAAAGTCGAATTCAGCCTATTTCCACAAGGATAAAAGAGATTGCCTTTGTGTCCGAAACCAAGCCTCCTGAAGTGGTTTTCGGTGAAGGGAGAGCGGATGTTTATCTGTACCTTGATAAGAAGCGGGCCAGCCAGTTCGATGGCATTCTCGGAGTGCTGCCGAGCAGCGAAGAACCAGGAAAGGTGCTGGTGACGGGCGAACTGAGTCTCAAGCTATTGAGTGCGTTCAAACGCGGTGAGCTCATCGACCTTTCGTGGCGAAAAATGCAGGCCCGAACCCAGAATCTGAACATCCATTTGGCCTATCCGTTCCTATTCAACACGCCTTTTGGTCTTGACGCGGCCTTCGAACTCTATAAACGCGATTCGCTTTACCTCAACCTCAGGGGAATCATTGGCATTCAGTATCACCTTATTGGCAACGACCACATCAAGGTATTTGCCGACATACGTTCAACCAACGTTCTGGCGGCTTCAACTCTCAGCTCGGTATTCACACTCAATCCAGACAATGTTGATTCTCGGACACAACTATATGGGTTCGGATATAAGATGCAGCGATTGGATTACCGTTTGAACCCGCGTAAAGGATTTGACCTTTATGCTGAGGCCAGTGCAGGAACAAAGAAAATACTGCCTGATGCCACCATCGAAGTAACCCGATACGCAGGCCTTAAACTGAATACTTTTCAGTTGAATGCGGTATTGCAAGTGGCCTATTTTGTTCCAATACCGAACAGAAGCACCATCATGATAAAGGCAAATGGCGGCTACATGCGTAGCGAAAATCTGTTCGAAAGCGAAGCATTCCGTATCGGTGGTCTCAAAACCCTGCGTGGGTTTGACGAAGAATCGATATACGCCACCATGTTCGGCATTGGCACCATTGAATACCGTTTTCTGCTTGACCCCAATAGTTATCTTTTTGCCTTTTTTGATGGTGCTTATTACGAGAACCGCTCGACCAACAAACGCATTACCGACAGACCGTTCGGGTTCGGATTGGGAATCTCATTCTTCACCAAGATCGGTGTGTTCTCGCTGAACTACGCCTTAGGAAAGCAGTTTCAAAACCCGATCGATTTCCGTGCGGGCAAGATCCATTTCGGGGTGGTGAGTTATTTCTAAGCTCTTTTCGCTGCTCTAAGCCTATTTCCTACCTTCATCGCCCAATGG
>CAMCFW010000325.1 GCA_945874195.1 Chryseobacterium gleum | reverse complement strand
CCAGATCTCTCTTAGCCTGAAATCCCACCACGCAGATTGTGGTTTGATGACAAGTGACCAATTTTCTTCTTTTTGATCCATTCAAGTGGCGGCAAAGATAGTATTCTAGGTTCCCCTACCGCATGAGTATTGAGTAGGAGAGGTAGGCCGAACGCTTCCATGATCGGATTTTGGTCAATCCGGTGACCAGACCACGAAATACCAGGATGAAAGCCTTCACCTTCTGGCCTCTATTGAGCATTTCGCTTGCTTTTCGGAACAGGATCTCCGGCCGGTCGGCATTGATTTTTTTTGTCGAGCGCTCCAAAAGGGCATCTGCATTGTGAAGCAGGTCGGTGCCATCCTGTATCAATCGCATTCGTATATCACGATCTATGTCCGCATGAAAATACTTGAGCACATTCTTGTTCTGCAAATGTGTCTGGTTCGAGTGCGAACGATAAGAGTATAACACGTGATCCACATGTCGACCCTTGCCCGCCCTGCTCAATCGGAACAACCAATGGTAGTCCTCTCCGCCAAGATCCTTGAAGAACGGATGATAGCCCCCAACCAGCTGAAGCAGTTTTTTACGAAGGAAGATCGTGGCACAGCAGATGGTCGGGTAGTAGTTCGGGTCAGCCGCGTAACGCTCATGATCGATGGAACCCCGATGCTCTGAAATGAACGTTCCAGCTTCATTCATCCGAAGGTGATCGGTGGTCAGAAAATCCAGGTCCGGATCTCGTTCAAATTCTTTCAGACAGGTGGAAATTCTGTTCCAAGCACAGGTGTCATCCGCATCTAGGAAGGTAATGAAATCGCCCTTGGCCATGTCGAAGAGCCCGTTGCAAGACAGCAGATAACCTAGGTTTTCACCATGGCTGCAAACCTTCATCCGGTCATCCTTAAATGAATTGATGATGGCCAAGGTCGAATCTGTGCTTGCATCATCTACGATGAGCAATTCCCAATTCTTATGGTCCTGATCAAGGATGGATCGGACGGCCTCTGCAATGAACTTCTCAGCATTGAAGGCGGGCATCAGCACGCTCACAAACGGACCTTCACTCATGCTTTCAGATAATTTGTTGAAGCAATGCGTGCTTTCCATTCAAGCTGTTCCATTTTTGAAAGTCGCGAACTACTCTTCACCACTTCAAAATATGCGCGACATTTTAGCATTTCCTTTTTCCCGAAAGAATCGACCATCAGGTGCCACGCAAAATTGGCAAGCAGTTCATTTCGGTTCAAATTCCGCGGTAGTTCATACTTCACTGAATCTGGAATTGGATATGCCGCAAAAAACTTTCGGAGGACTTCAGGTAGTTCAGGCCCATCAAGCAAAGCATGGTAGATGCCATATTTCTCGGCCTTCACTTCTGCCGCTTTTGCTGACGATTTTCCGCTTTCGTGAACAAGAAATCTTGACAGAATCTTTTCGGTGATCTGAACCGGCTTTAAACCATGTTGCAATAAGAATCTGAACCAGAGGTCCATGTCGAGGCAGAAGTGGAGCCGCTCCTTTGGTCCGCCCAAATATTTAACCGTTTCTGTGCGGTAAAATAAAGATGGTTGCCCCATGCTATAGTTGCCGAGCGTGGCCTCCAACGAATCCCAGATCCTGGCCGAACCTTCATCGACCACTTCATTTTTCGAATTGATGTGCTGACATTTCCCCACAACCACCTGCGTATCGCTTTTTGCTATTTCCAAAATGGTTCGGAGTGCGTTTTCGGTGAGCTGATCGTCTGCATTCAGCCAGTTGAACCAGGTTCCAGTTGCCCTTTCCAAGCCTTTGTTGATGGCGTGGCTTTGCCCGCGGTCAGCTTCGCTCACCCAATAAGCGAGTTTGTTTTCATGTTTTCGGATGATTTCAACCGTGCCGTCCGTGCTACCACCATCGATAATGATGTGTTCCACGGTTGCGTTCTGCATAGCCACAGATTCGATGCATTTTTCGATGGTCGAAGCTTGGTTGAGAACGGGCGTTATGATGGAGAAGGAGTTCAAGGTCTCATCGTCAGGTCAAAATAGTGTCCAAGATAGGTGGTTGTCATGTTTTCCAAAGCCTTTCCCCCCCGATCTCTTATCTCTCGGTCCCTTACGGCTAACTCAATCGCTTCCACCAGCTTCGCGGTCAGTTCTACCACATTTCCTGCCTCATACAGCCAAGTTCGTTCTCTATCATCCAACATCTCTGTAATTCCGCCTACCAGCGAACCGATCACGTTCTTTCCCATGGCATGCGCTTCAAGAATTGCGAGTGGTGCATTGTCTTGCCAACTTGCCTGAACCACCAAAATCGACTTTTCGATGAACCCCATGACCTGTTCTCTCGACTGTTTTTCGAGCACGAAAATGCATCGGTTTCCAACTTTTTCAGCATTTGTTCCGCCACCGAGAACAATCAGGTCGCAAGCGTTTTCGCCCAGTTTCTCATTGGCTTTTTTCCAAGCTTTTTTCAAAGTCGAAAAATCCTTGTATGGATTGGTTTCGGGCCGATTGGCCACAAAAAGGATGAACCGTGAAGAAGGGGCCTCGATCTCAACTGAACCCGTCAATTCAACCGCGTTCGGAACGTAGAATGGCCTGATTCCATGTGCTTTGAAGAATAGTTCACGCATCCATTGGCTAGGTGCCGTGAAGCGGAATTTGCCGTTTTGAAGATTTTCCTTTCGCTTACTGAATTCCTTTTTCCACGCTTTCAATTCCAGCAGATTCAGCTTCAGCCGATCCGCTTCGAACGGATGTTCAGTGCTTCCGGTGGCCAGCCACGTGTCGTGCAGGGTGTATAGCACGGGAATCTTACGAACGAAGTTTGTGAATTCGTTCAGAGAAATGGAAGTTCCATGCAGATTATGAATATGGATCACATCGGGTCCGGACTCGTTAATCTGCGTTTTCCAATCATTCAGTTCATGAACGGAACCGAGTTTGGATTTTTTGACCTGAACCAACAGCCGCGATTCGTGTCCGAGTTCCAATAGTTTTTGATGGAGAGTGAACACAATCTTCTCGGCACCACCGCCCTCATCTGTTGAGTTGATGAGCAGAGCCTTCAGCTTTCGGTTTTGCGTTTTTCCTAATTCTTCAAAATGAAAAGAAGATGGATTCGCGGACAGATCGGACCGTCTGGCCAAATTCCATTCCATCTCATATTCACGGTCCATCTGTATAGGTCGTGAAATGATCTTGTTGGGTTCATCGGCCACGTCATTCTTTATCCAATTCGGTTTGGAGTGGACGTTCGTGCCTTGCGAGCTGAACCCGATGTTCTCCACAAGATTCCGTTCTGGAATCACGGCCAAACCTTGGTTCATTAAGATGTGCGCGTTCCATTGATAATCCCACGTATGGATTTCGCCACCGAGCGATCTTCTTGTAAGGTCGAGCCTTGATGCAG
>CAMCFW010000324.1 GCA_945874195.1 Chryseobacterium gleum | reverse complement strand
CAGTGGAGTCTGTTCTTTGACAATGAGGCCGAACTGAAAAGGGCAAAGAAGGAGCATCTGGAAAAGATCATCTTCATGCTGCCTTGGATAGCCACTATCGATGCGTTTCAGCATTGGGTGTACGAGAACCCTGACCATAATGAGGCCGAACGGGCTGAGAATTGGCTTCGCATAAGCCAGCGGTTTGGAAGCAAAGTAGTGGATTGGACCGGATTTGAAGAAGCAAGAAAGTATCAGTGGCAAAAGCAGCTTCACCTTTATGAGGTTCCATTCTATTACATTGAATATGCCATTGCCCAGTTGGGGGCCATTGCGGTTTGGAGAAACTACAAACAGGACCCCGAGAAAGCCCTTGACCAATATGAGGCCGCATTGAAATTGGGTTACACAGAACCTATCGGCAAGATCTTTGCAACTGCCGGTATCGAATTCAATTTTTCGCAAGCCTACGTCCGCGAACTCATGGACTTCGTTTGGGACGAATACTCAAAGCTGTAATTGACCGATCTTATGACCTCAATGAAAAAGGGCGCTTTCGCGCCCTTTTTCATGTGATATCACTAGCAGTGATCAGAATACATAGCCCACTCCCAAGGTGAAGCCCTGACGGAACTGAACCCCACGGGAAGAAAAGGTTGAATTTCCATCTTTCTGATACTTCGGAACGGCAATATCATAATCGTACAATAACTGCCATTCGAGCGAAGCCTGCAGATACTTGCTGATCTTGAAAGAGATCCAGGTCTGCCAGTTAACGTCCACATTAATGCGGTTATCGTAAGCATAAATTGGAGCTCCGGTTCCGTCCGTTCCAATCTGCGTATTCTGCTTTCTGGTTGCCGGATCGTAGTAAAACCCTTGTGTCGGATCGGCAGC
Source organism: Chryseobacterium gleum (assembly GCA_945874195.1). GTDB lineage: Bacteria > Bacteroidota > Bacteroidia > UBA10329 > UBA10329 > UBA10329. The sequence continues at coordinate 2,514 of CAMCFW010000324.1, read as the reverse complement.
ATCAACTGGAATGGCGGCAATGTTGTCCACATGCTCGTTATCCAAGTAGTTTCCGAAGAGCTCCACCTGCGTTTTTACGATCACATTCTTGAACACTTCCTTTTCCAAGTTTCCTCTGAAGAACCAACCGAACTCGGCACGGTAAACGCTTGTCGGGTCTTTCAAACCATACGAAGTTGCACCTTCTCCACCTCCTTTGGCATTGTAAACGTTAGCTGCCGGATTGACGAAGGTGAATTTTCCGGCCACAGGCGACAGATACAACTGTACCCAAGTGACCGGCTTGTAGGTGATACCCGCAGAAACCGTCAAATATGCCGGAGCCGCGAATTGAGAAACCCTCTTTCTGGAATTGATACGGTTCGGGTTGAGATTGATCTCTTCGATCGAACCATCAGAATTCAGCACGGTGTCCTTGTGTGCGTAATCGCCATAACCACTCAATAGTTGTGAACGGAAATCGAGTAGACCAGAACCGAACCACTTGCCGCTCTTACCGATCTGATAACTGCCGACCGAGGTCAATTGGAGATTGTCGATGTTCTTACGGAATGGGAATTTGTTCTGCGTGTCGCTATATTTTTCCTGCGGGAAAAGAGCGATGCCACCCAAGCCAAGCACAAGGTTATTGTCCCACGCGGCCTTATCCTTGCGATAATTGGCATGTGCCAGACCTGTGTATGCAACTGAAATGGCATTCTGACCGCCTGAAGCCCAACTCTTCATGTAGGTCTGTCCGAAGTTAAGGGCTACCGAGCCTCCAATGTCCCAGTGTTTAGTGGTATCGGCCGGAGGAGTAAGTGAAGCATTGGCGGCAATTGCAGCATCTTTAGCTGCCTGTTCCTGAGCAAACGATGCGCTGGTGGAAAGGAGCAAGATGGTCAATGATAAAGAGTGCGCTTTTTTCATAGGTGGCTTTTTTTTGAGCGTTGGAATTTACACAAACTCCATTCCCAGAACATTGAGAAATGACAAGCGAGAGAACTGACAATGGTCAGAGCATGGTCCATAATGAATTCACTTTTGGCATTTCTTTCTTGAACCGGTCGCAAGAGAATGAGGGAAATAAGTTTGATTGACCAATACCGCACTAAACCACTTCTGATTATTGGATAAAACCTTAGAACAGCCTTAGCTTTGCCATGGGTGAAGCGGGGTTTTGTTGTTCAAGTTGAAGTTCATTTGAAATACGGGCTAGTGCTTCTCGGTCTTTTGATCGTTTAGGACTGGATTGATTCAGAGTGGATTTGCTAAACAAAAAGGCTGAACGGTTCAATGAACGGCAATCAACAAAGTTTGTTTTAGGAAATCTTTTCATGAAAATTAGCGGTCTTACTATTATTCGGAATGGCGTAAAACTTGGATATCCTTTTTTGGAATCCATTCAATCTTTATTACCTATTTGCGATGAGTTTATAGCTGTTGTAGGTCAAAGTGAAGATGACACGCGAGCACGGATTGAAGCCTTAAACTCTCCAAAGATTAAAATAATTGACACGATTTGGGACCCAATGATGCGCAAGGGAGGTGAGGTTTTAGCGCAACAAACCAATATTGGTATTCAAGCGGCAACGGGAGATTGGATATTTTATATGCAGGCCGATGACATGATTCATGAGAAGGATTTGGTCGAAATTAGAGATGAAATGCAAGCGTGTCTGCATAATCCAAACATTGAAGGCCTATTGTTTCCTTACTATCATTTTTGGACCTATGACTGGATTACTGTTGGGCGAGCTTATCGTAGGGAAATTAGAATCGTACGAAACTTGCCTGGATTAAGGTCTTACCGAGATGCCCAGGGTTTTAGAATTTATCCTTCAGGTGGTAAGCCAAGTGAATTAAGCAAAGGATTGAAGTTGAAAACAAGACTAATACGTCCTCATGTATACGCCTATGGCAGGGTGCGACCTCCAAAAGAGGAACAGCTTAAAATAATCGAGTTTGTAAAGTTGTGGCAAACGGACCAAGAGGCTGCACAACGATTCGAGGGAATTAATCAATTTGATTATCAAAAAGTGGGTGCGGTCAAGGCTTTTCCTCCTCAAAATCATCCTGCGTTAATAATGCCTCGAGTAAAAGCCAACACCTATCATATTGTTCCTCAGCAGGGGCACTATTCTTTTTTGAAGCGTTTGCAGTACTGGATAGAGAGCTTCACCGGTTGGAGAATAGGAGAATATAGAAACTACAAAATTGTAAGTAGAGCCAGGGGTTGAAATGAAACCATACCTGAATGTAAGTTGACTTCAAAATCTTTTCTGTTTTTTCAGAGCAATGTCATAAAAAAACCATCTCTGATCATTGGATATGATCCGGGAGAACAGCCTTAGATTTACGAAAGGAGAAGTGGGGTTTTGTTGTGTGGACTTGCAACATTATTTTGAACAAACAGTTAAGGCACACTAAGCGGCAATTTTTGATTGGTTTAGGTAGTTATTAAATTCGGTTAAAGTCATGTTTTGAAGAGCTGAGTGCCTTCTGTGGGTGTTATAATAGCTTTCGATATAATCG
>CAMCFW010000323.1 GCA_945874195.1 Chryseobacterium gleum | reverse complement strand
TGAATTTCGGCAATATTCCATTTGCCATCATGTAGGGATGCAAAGGCATAATGAGGTTAAGTACATACGTCCTTGTAGTAGTTGTCCTCCGAATGACGCTCTGTGCCAAGCCATCTAAGACATAGTTTTCATTGGAGGCATTATCCGGTCCTCAGTTTCAGGAAACATTCCCTTTTTCATCGTCTTTCTTCCATTTCGCTAGCAATTGCAGTGCATGCAACTAAAAATTGTGGACAGACTAATATGCTTGTAAATTGGGTGAAGGAACTAAAACAAATTCGTTTGACTTAAGAAGTGAAAGATCTAATAAGTTTACAGTAAACTAAACCCCAACCCAATGAAACCATCATACAATCTTATGCTACTAGTAGCAAGCGCCATTTTGCTTGTTTCTTGCAGCGCGAAAAAACACATCGCTTACGAACAATACATCACCAAAACCCCAATGCTGCAAGCTCCCATGATCGCTGATCTCGAAGTTGACCTTGCCAAGCGGGTCAGTGCCAATGTGCGGATGTATAAATCGAACGAACAAAATGCCAAGCAGGCCGCTCTTTATGAGGCGATGAAAAACTCTGGCTGCGATGCGGTAGTACACCCTATTTATGAAATAATTTTTGGTAAGAAAGTAATCGAAGTTACTGTAAGCGGCTATTACGGCAAGTACAAAAATGTACGCAAACCAAACCTCGAAGACGTGACACTTATGCAAGAACTTAAGGATGCCATCTTGCTTTGGGACCCAAATGCACCGGTAGTCGAAAAGACCATTTTCAGAAAGTAAGCGATACTGCTTTCGGAAACCGAAGCGGCAATAGCCTTCATTAGCGCAAGGTCAACTTCAATACCTTCGCTGCCCTGACAATGAGTTCGAAGGACCCGTATGCAGCGCTCCGTTTTCCGCAGTTCAGGATATTCCTGACGTTGCGTTTTGGGCTGGTGTTCGCATGGGCCATGCAGTTCGTGGTCATTGAATGGGAAGTGTACAAGCTGACCAAAGACCCCCTTTCGTTGGGACTCATCGGATTGATGGAGGTGGTTCCGGCCATGTCGCTTGCGCTGTTTGCAGGCCATATCGTTGACCGTTCTGAAAAGCGGAACCTGCTGCTGAAGTGCCTCTTAGGGTTCATTACCGTGGGTATTGGGCTCTATCTGTTCACCTGGCCCAAGTTCACTTCGGGCATGGGAACGCAAAGCTTGGTCTATGCCATTTACGGCCTTGTTTTCCTTGGCGGCATTGTGAGGGCATTCATTGGCCCCACGGTCTTCGCTCTGTTCTCGCAGTTGATCCCCAAGCCCGTTTATGCCAACGGAGCAACTTGGAGCAGCGTGGCGTGGCAGTCGGGTGCGGTGGCGGGGCCTGCCATCGGTGGACTGGCCATCGGGCTGATAGGGGTGCATTGGTCCATGCTGGTGGTGGTGATCATGGCAAGCATTTCGCTGCTGTTGCTATTGCTCATTCCCAACCTGGCGGTTGAGGCCTCATCAAAGGTCGAATCCATCGGACAGAGCTTGAAGGAAGGCTTGAGTTTCGTTTTTAGAACGAAGGAGATACTTGGTGCCATTTCGCTCGACATGTTCGCGGTGCTGTTCGGTGGGGCGGTGGCGCTGCTACCCATCTACGCGCAGGACATTCTGAAAGTAGGTTCGGTGGGCTTCGGTTTTCTAAGGGCTGCCCCTGCGGTAGGTTCGTTCATGATCATGGTGTTCGTGGCCTATTTTCCGCTCAACAGGAATGCGGGTTGGAAACTGCTCGGTTCCATCTTCGGGTTCGGAGTGTGCATCATCGTGTTCGGTCTGTCGGAATTGTACTGGCTCTCGCTGTTGGCGCTTTTCATGAGTGGGGTGACGGATGGCATCAGCGTGGTTATTCGCCAAACGATCCTTCAGTTGCGCACACCCGACCATATGCGCGGAAGGGTCTCTTCGGTCAATTCGATGTTCGTGGGTTCGTCCAATGAACTGGGAGCGTTCGAAAGCGGCCTTGCTGCCCGACTGATCGGAACGGTCAATTCGGTGGTCGTAGGGGGCATTATCACGCTAGTAACAGTGGTAGGCACCGGAGCGTTGATCCCCAGTCTACGCAACCTTGACCTGAGTGGACTACTGAAGGAGAAAGGGGAGGAGTGACGAGTGATAAGAGACATCCAGATAGCTCCCGATCACAACAACGGTTCCTGAAAAATGAGACCTACGGAATCTAGGAATTATCGGAATGACAGACCGTGTCACTTCCTGGCCGATGGCTACCGAACCCGTCATTTCAGTGGCTTTTAACCACGGATACGGTCTTTGCACGTTCCACCGACCGCCTGCATTTTTCGGCCAGAGGCGGACCGTCCGTATCCTTTCTGATCCACATTTCAACCACAATACGAATCCAGAGCAAGGTTGCGGGAAAGGCCTTAACGGAGTATGGAAAGGCATAATCATTTTTGATCCAGCGTGGAGTAAGGTCAGAATAGAGGAACGCGATGGAGAAAAATGCAAACCACATCAACGCCTGATCGGGCCACTTGCGGGCGTTGGAAAAGAACCACATTCCGATACCGACCATGGCTATGCAATAAGATGGGGATTCTGCCTTGTGGTTAAAGGGGACGAACCAGACCAACAGCAAGGCAAGGGTCAATTGTCGGAACCACCACTGATCCCATTTTTTGAATTGAGCTACCGTAACAAGCGTGATCCCTAGGGTAGTTGCAAGGATCAAGGACTTGCTGATCTCCAAACCAGTTGTGGACTGAATAAAGCTATAAATGGAAAGCCCCGAATACTTTTCATAGTCACCAGATATTTGAAGTGACCAGTCTCTGTAGATGCCCAAAAGGTCATTGGGACTCACTGCCAGCAAGGGAAGCGCCAAAAGGAACGCGATCCAAAACAGGCTGTAAAGAGCAAGCCTCTTCTTATCGGGGTAGAACAGGAAAATGAGCATGGCGCCAAAACCAAAGATCTTGATGAATCCTGTACTGATGATGAAAAGCGTGGCCAGAAAATAATGGCGTCTTTCCAACCTGTCTAAAGCCAACACCAGAAGACCGGCCACCATAAGATTGGTTTGTGCTGATTTCAAACAACTGATATAGTCCATGATCAGAAAGAGAACGAAAATGGCCCGTTGCCGATCGGTCAGATGGCCGAGGGAGCTTAAGGCAAAGAAAACAACCAGTGGTGTGAGCAGGGCCCAAAGCACCATGCCGAGCCAATCTGGAAAATAGGCCATGGCGCCAAACAGAAGCGCAAAGGCAGGGCTGTATTTGTAGGTATTACAATGTTCTTGGGGATGATAGCTATACAGGTCATGGTCGCCCAACAAATGAAAATGCGATGATTGGAATATGTGATAATTCTCATCTGGACCGCAATCACTGCCCGTGTGTTGCACTCCGAGAAAATAA
>CAMCFW010000322.1 GCA_945874195.1 Chryseobacterium gleum | reverse complement strand
CACGTTGGGCCAACATTGCCGAAAAGAACATTGAGGAAATCCTCACCGATCATGCCTATTGTGAACAGAAGGCTGCAACCAATGCCATTTCCATCATTATCCGTTATCCGGACAGATCTGAGTTGGTCACCGATCTGTTGGAATTGGCGCAGGAAGAACTTTCGCATTTTCAAATGGTTCATGAACGCATTCTGGCACGCGGCCTCGAACTCGGAAAGCCCCGAAAGGATGAATACGTTCGGCAACTGATGGACTATTTCCCGCAAGGCGGAAAGCGCGATGACCGATTGGTTCACGACCTACTTATTTCGGCCATGATCGAGGCCAGAAGCTGCGAACGTTTCAAGGTTTTGGCCGACAACATTGCAGACAAGGAACTGGCCGCCTTTTACCGCGACCTGATGGTGAGCGAGGCAAACCACTACACGCTCTTCCTTAACTACGCCCGCAAATATGGCGGTCGCGAAATAGCCGACAAAAAGTGGAATGATCTTCTCGATTTCGAAGCTGGAATCATGAAGAACCTAGGCAACGAGGAGAAAATTCACGGATAATCGAATTCAAGTTGAAATCGGTTTAAAACCTCTTTTTTGGCCTTTAAAGCCTTGCTAAACCCCGTAAATGACGGAGTGAACCCCGTGAAAAACGAGGTAAACCCTGTGACAAACAAGCTAAACCATTTCATGATCGGTCTGAATGCTATAAAAACCAGGCTAAACCCTCTATAAACCCTCTTGAATTCCTTTTCCTGGCGATTCAGAAGGCAATTTTGGATCATGCAACCTTAGGTCTTAAAAAAGAAAAATCGAAACACTTCGATTGAAGCGTTTCGATTTTTATCATTTTGCAACTCAAGTTTCAATCAGCCTTCCATCGCTTTCTTCCAATCCTCCGGTATTGGGACAGAGACATTTTCCCGATAATCAAACGCCACAATAATGTTGTTGCCTTTGGCCGTTGGGCGTTCGCCTTTCTTGTCTGATTTGGTGATGATGCATTCGAGCACCACGCTCTTTGTACCGATCTTTCCAGCTTTCATGTACACCTTCACCTTGTCGCCAAGGAAAACGGGTTCAAGGTAATCGATGGAAACGTGGGCAAGGATGAAGCCCGTTTTGGTCCAGTCAATGTGGGGCAGAACGGCATCTGTAAATGCCATTCTCCCTAGCTCCATCCAACTCAGATAAACCGCGTTGTTAACGTGCCCAAGGGCATCCGTATCGGCAAATCGTACCTGAATATCAACCTCCGCCTGAAATCCTTCCATCAGATCTTAGTGTGCAAATAGCGGTCGTCCGCTCATTAGTTCGTGCACTTTCGTTTTCACCTCAGCGATCACACTTTCGTTCGTTGAATTGGTAATGACACGGTCCATCAGATCAACGATCAATCTCACTTCCTTCTCTTTCAAACCACGGGTGGTTATGGCCGGAGTACCAACACGGATACCAGAACTGATCATTGGTGGCTGATCATCGAACGGAACCATGTTCTTGTTCACGGTGATCTCGGCCTTGCCCAACGCGGCATCGGCATCTTTGCCTGTCACACCCTTAGACCGAAGGTCGATGAGCATGCAATGATTATCGGTTCCTCCCGATATGATCTTGTAGCCACGGGCAACGAATTCATCGGCCATGGCGCTGGCATTCTTCACCATTTGAACACAGTATTTAAGGTAATCATCAGTCAGAGCTTCTCCGAAGGCAACAGCCTTTGCCGCTATGACGTGCTCCAACGGTCCGCCTTGCATACCGGGGAAAACCGCACTGTTGATCAGCATTCCCATGCTTTTGGGGCTGCCTTTCTGTGTGGTCAATCCCCACGGATTGTCGAAGTTCTTTCCGATCATGATCATTCCGCCTCGTGGTCCGCGAAGTGTTTTGTGGGTTGTAGTGGTAACGATGTGGCAATCTTCCATCGGGTCGGTCAGCAAACCGCGGGCAATGAGCCCAGAAGGATGCGAAATATCGGCCATGAGCAGTGCGCCAACCTCGTCAGCGATCTGGCGCATGCGCTTGTAATCCCAATCGCGGCTATAGGCCGATGCTCCCGCAATGATCAGTTTCGGCTTGCACTTCTTGGCCGTCACTTCCATGGCATCGTAATCAACCGTGCCTGTTTCGCGGCCCACGCCATAGAAATTCGCCTTGTATAGAATGCCACTGTAATTCACTGGGGAACCGTGAGTGAGATGTCCGCCATGCGATAGGTCGAACCCGAGGATGTTGTCGCCAGGCTTTAAACAGGCCAACGCCACAGCCGAATTGGCCGATGCTCCGGAATGCGGTTGCACATTCACAAACTCACAGTTGAAGAGCGCTTTCGCACGTTCGCGGGCCAGATCCTCCACCTCGTCAACAAACTGGCAACCTCCGTAGTAGCGGGCTCCAGGAAGACCTTCGGCATATTTATTTGTGAGCACCGAACCTTGGGCGTCCATCACTTGTTCGCTCACAAAATTCTCTGAGGCGATGAGTTCAATTCCCTCCAATTGGCGATGTTTTTCCTTCTCAATAAGGTCGAAGATCTGTTTATCCCGTTTCATATACTTAAGGTTTTAAGATGCGGATTACCCGTTATTCATACTTTCGTTCGGCCAACAAAATTATAGGACGATAGGCGCTATGAACAATCGGATCACACAGCTTTTCAACATTCAATTTCCCATTATTCAAGCCGGAATGATCTGGTGCAGCGGTTGGCGCCTGGCCAGTGCGGTGAGCAATGCAGGGGGACTTGGAATAATCGGTGCGGGATCGATGTATCCTGAGGTTCTGAAAGAACATATTCGGAAATGCAAGGCCGCCACAAACAGGCCTTTTGCCGTGAACATCCCGTTGTTGTATCCAGACATCGAAAAACATATTCAGATCATCATTGACGAAAAAGTGCCTATCGTGTTCTCATCAGCCGGGAGTCCGAAAAAGTGGACCTCTGTGTTGAAAGAAAATGGGATCACGGTAGTTCATGTCTGTGCGAGTTCCGCATTGGCCAAAAAGGTTGAAGAAGCTGGTTGCGATGCTGTTGTTGCCGAAGGTTTTGAAGCTGGCGGACACAATGGGCGTGAAGAAACCACCACGATGGTGCTGATCCCACAAGTAGTGAATGCGGTGAATATTCCCGTGATCGCGGCTGGTGGGATCGGCACTGGAAGAACAATGGCCGCTGCCTTTGCTTTAGGAGCAGAGGGTGTGCAGATAGGAAGTCGATTTGTGGCTTCGCCCGAAAGTTCGGCCCACGCATATTTCAAACAGGCCATTCTTGATGCCAAAGAGGGCGACACCAAGCTGAGCATGAAAAAACTAGTGCCCGTGCGATTGTTGAAGAACAAGTTCTTTCAGGAAGTTGAAGCGCTGGAAAACCAAGGTGCCGGAGGCGGTGAACTGCTTGAACTGCTTGGCCGCGCACGT
>CAMCFW010000321.1 GCA_945874195.1 Chryseobacterium gleum | reverse complement strand
TGCTTGGAATGACCAGTTCGTTGGTCAGAATGTAGGTTCCTGCCTGAAGATAGATCTTATCCGCATTTCCACCGAGCATGGTCATACCGGTCAAAAGATCCACTGGGTCATCGGCCGTTCCTGCAGAACTTGGTGAACCCGTAACAGTGACATGGATGATATCGGAGAAACTCACGCTGCCCAGACCAGTGCAAGTTTGGGCCTTGCCAACCTGAAGGTGGAAAGTGGTCGAAAGAACAAGTAAGACGACCGAGAGTCTCAGACAGTGGTTTTTTAGTTTTCGATCTTGCATGAAAAAAGCTGCGCCAAGTTCGGTAATGCTTCGAGTTTATGCAAACGCATGAACGAACTGATCGACAAAGAAATTAACGTCCCATATCGTACGGGGTTGCCGTTCAAAAAAGTAGTTTCTTAACAGGTATCAGTCTCGAATTGCTTAACAATTGATTGATCGGCAACAAGAGAAACCACCTTCTATTCCGTAATATTGCACCCTGAAATGAGTATTTTAGGTCAACTTGAACAGGCACGGCAGCAGAACAAACGATTGTTCTCTCTGCTCATAGACCCCGATAAGATCGGTTCAAATGAATTGGAACGCCTGGTCAGAACTGCAGACCAGGCAAGTGTCGATATGCTTTTCATTGGAGGTAGTCTTTTGGTGAGGAATACACTTTTCGACTGTGTTCAGATCATCAAAGCCAACTGCAACATCCCTGTAATTCTTTTTCCAGGCGACAACATGCAGGTAGTACCAAATGCCGATGGGATTCTTCTTCTGTCAGTCATTTCGGGCAGAAATGCGGAAATGCTCATAGGCAAACACGTGGTTGCAGCACCGAACTTGAAAAACAGCGGACTCGAGATCATTCCGACCGGCTATATGTTGGTGGATAGCGGAAGACCCACCACGGCTTCTTACATGAGCAATACGGTTCCGTTGCCACACGACAAGGACGACATTGCCGCTTGCACCGCCATGGCCGGAGAAATGCTTGGACTTCGAACAATCTTCATGGATGGCGGAAGTGGAGCCCTGAATTCAGTTTCTGAAAGCATGGTGAAGCGAGTAGCTGAGCATGTCAGTGTTCCTATTATCGTGGGTGGTGGCCTAAAGACACCGGAAATGGCCAAGGCCCGTTTCGATGCCGGAGCCACCGTTGTGGTGGTAGGAAATGCTATCGAAAAAGACGGATCGCTACTTTCAGAGATGGCGAGCGCTGCAAGACTCTGACCCATGCGCGTGACCTTGGAAATAACGATGTATCCATTGACCGATGGTTACAAGGATTCGGTGAAGGATTTTCTGAGAAGACTACACACGTTCAAAAACATTGAGATCGTAACAAATGGTGTGAGCACTCAAGTTTTCGGAGAGTTTGACGATGTAATGGCCGCCAACACGGAATCCATGAAGTCCACGCTGGAATCTGAAATTCCGATCGCAATAGTCTCCAAGATCATCAACAGCCACCTTCCACCCAACCGTTGGGACACCAGCCAGTGGACCTGAGCCATTCATGTCTGCTCCCATAGTTCTCAACCGAGATTTTTGGACGTTCGACCGTATCCTTGAATCACTGGCAGTACTATCGAGTTTCCTATACACATTCCTTTATATAAACGGGAATTCGTGGTGTTGGCTTTTTGCCTTCATAGGGTCTTGCCTTTTCGCACACCTCTGTTTTAAAAAGCGCATTTTGGCCGAAAGCGCACTTCATCTGTTCTATGTGGCCATGGCCGTTTACGGCTACTTGAACATGGAATTGGAATGGCGTATGACATCATGGGATTTGTCAACGCACCTAATGATGATTGGATCGGGTCTTGTCGGCACAATCCTAAGCGCATACCTTTTAAAAAGATTCACAGGTGCGAAGATGCCATTTGAAGATTCGTTCACAACCGTTTTCAGTGTTCTGGCCACTTGGATAATGGTGAATTACGTGTATGAGAATTACCTTTATTGGATTGTCATTGACCTGGTCTCGGTGCATCTTTATTGGAAACGGGAGCTTTATTTTGGCTCCATGCTCTTCGCACTCTACACATTGATGGTAACTGCGGGATATTTTGGTTGGATGTGAGCTCGAACCAGGATCAGATATTGGCAATCGTAGGCCCGGAAAGCACTGGTAAGACCACGCTATGCTTTCAACTTTCAGATCACTTCAAGGGCAAGGTCGTTCCCGAATTTTCGAGAGAATATTTGAACGCCAGAATGGGGCGATATACTCAACCGGACCTCATTCACATCGCGAAGCAGCAATTGCTTTCCGAACAAAAAGCAGCATCTCTTCTTCTACGACCCATCTTCTGCGATACCGACATTCTGGTAGTGTTGATATGGCAGAAATTCAAATTCGGAAAACCTGACCCGGAGTTGCATCGGCTCTTTGAAAAACAAGTGGCGAGAAAATATCTGCTCACCTATCCGGATCTGCCTTGGCTAGCGGACCCTTTGCGCGAAAATGAGCATCAGCTCGCAGAACTTTTTGATCTTTATGAAGAACAATTGAAAAGCCTGAACCTGGAATATCGAGTGATTAGAGGAACAGGCCAGGAAAGATTTAAAAATGCGCTCAGCGCGGTTGATCACCTGAAATTGGGTTAATTTGGATTCATGAGTCTGTCGGCATCTTTCGAAAAGGCATTCAAAGCCGTCCTTCCAACACCGTTCAGCATCGCAGTGATCCTCACCATGATCACCATGGCCCTTGCTTTCAGCCTCACCGTATCTGAAGCCACTGGAACAGGTTGAATTCAGGAGATCCTTGGTTTTTGGGAACAGGGGCTTTGGAATGGGCAATTGATGGTGTTTGCCATGCAGTTGATGCTGGTGCATCAGAACATTTTCAATTTCCTTAAGGCTATCGACAGCGCCATTGGCGGGGCATCAGGCATCCTCATTCAGTTTCCGCTCTATTTCGGAATCATGGGCATCATGAACGGTTCAGGGCTTGTGCATATTTTCTCCGATTTTTTTTTGTAAGTGTTTCAAGTCGTGAATCGTTCCCCGTATTCACGCTGATCAGCGCGTCAATCGTTAACATCTTCGTTCCCAGCGGAGGTGGACAATGGAGCGTTCAAGGACCGATGGTCATTCAAGCGGCCATGGAGTTGGGGGCCAATATTCCAAAAAGCATCATGGCGTTGGCCTATGGCGATCAACTCACCAACATGCTTCAACCGTTTTGGGCGCTTCCTTTACTTGGCATTACTGGGCTTAAAGCGAAAGAAATTCTTCCATACAGTTTGGCATTGATGATCGTTGGGTCGGTCATTTTCCTATCCGTTTTGATCCTATTTTAGATGGTCTCAAACAAACTAAACAACTTTCTTAAAACCATGGGGCCGGGAATCATTTTGGCTCCGCCCGTAGGAGTTTCTCATTTGGTGCAGAGCACACGGGCGGGAGC